>NZ_JBKGFP010000066.1:0-101133 GCF_046557535.1 Pseudomonas sp. S1(2024) | reverse complement strand
CAAGCGCCTCCGGGTTGTCCTGATGCGTCTCTTGCAACGCTCGATAGTTCTTGCCCAGGCTGTCCTGATGGAACCACATGCTGCCCAAGGCAAATAGCAGCCCGACGCTTCCGCTACTCGCTGCAGCATCCCGCAGGCTGCGCATGGCATCGCTTGCCACGCTTTGCGCGGCCGTAGAACTGATCTTCAAACCACCCGTAACCTGCGCACGCAGCGTACCCGCACCAATCGCAACATTGCGTACCAGCGCCCCGACGCCGCCGGCTGCACCCTCGCGCAACTGCACCAGCCGCGCCTGCAGGCTCTCGGCGCTTTCGAGCGTCCAGAGCATCACCTCGATCATCTGGCTGCGGTTACCCGCTGCCGCAATATTGATCGCGCCACTCAGCACCATGGCCCGCACCTTGCGGCCCAGTGGGTCACGGAACTGCTTGTCTACCTGCTGCAGAAACGCATCGGTCCGCGCCTCCAGGGCCTCGTTGAGCAGGCTCATGTACTCGCCCACTGTCAGCGACACCCGCAGTGGGGTCACCTGCTGCCCGGCGAAGAGTGCAAACGCCGAGCGATGCACATGACCGATCAGGGTCTTGGTCCGTTCACTCAGGTGCTGGCTGAGCGCATTCCCGGCGCTGTTGGTCGCGGCCAGCAACTGGCCAACGGCATCCTGTATTGGCTTGATCATCAACAGCTGGCCATCGGCGGTACCGGCGATGCCCTTGATGATGTCGTACACCTTGCCGAAGTCGTCCCCGGACAGCGCGCTGGCCACCTGCTGCATCAGCTTCTGATTCTTGGCCAGCAGTGCCTGGTACAACAGGCTGCGGTCGTCTTCCAGCAGCTGCTGCCAGATATGCTGGGTGATCCCGAGCGGCTGGCCCTCCTGCGGCAAGGTTTCAGTGGGCCCGCCGGCCAGGCAGGCGGCCATCATCTGGATGAAGTACTCCACCGAAACGGGGGAGGTCGCGTCATAGTCGTAGTAGCCGATCTGCTGAAAAGCCCGCTTGGCATAGTGCCGCGCATACAGATCGCCAACCTGGTCGATCATCGACTGCCAGTTTTTCAGTTCGCGGTCGTAATCGGCCTGGAACGCGGCGCGGGCGCTTTCGTCGTAACGCTCTTCCAGCCGCTCGCGGGCGTCCTGCTGCTTGCGCGCGGTGTTGCGTTCGGTCTGCGCGTCGATGTCCACCGGCGGCAGATACGCCTTGGCCGCGATCGGGCTGTCGTTCCACTGCTCGACCTGCCGGGCTTCCCGCTGCGCGTCCTCGGCACCTTGCACGGCCGCCATGGCCGCGTGCAATTCGCGGATGCCCAGTAGTGCTTGCGAGGTGAAGTATTCGAAGTGCCGCTGCGGCTGCGCCCGCCATTCCTGCAGGGCCTGCACCCAGCCAGTGCGTTGCGCGTTGAGCTCCATGACCATGCCGACCGGGTCGGGCAGCGTCAGCGCCAGCACGCCATTGGGCAGTTGTTCCTGCTCGATGACATTGCGCACATGCGTGCGGGTTTCATGCCAGCGGCCCAGGCGGCTGTAAAAGCCATGAACGCTGGTAAACCTGGCAGAAGAAAAGGTGGAGAACTCCAGCACCTGTTCCAGGCCGAAGCGGAAGCTGTCGGTCATGGCGATGCCGAGGCTGGCAGGGTCGTTGCGTGCGGTGTTCAGGTCCACCTCGACGAAGCGGGCGAGGGTGCCTGGGTCACTGTCGGCGATGCCTTGCCGATAGCGGTCGAGTACCGCACGGGGCCAGGGGTCGTTGGCGAAGGCGATCCAGGCCTTGCGGTAGAGCAGGGTATCGATGTTGATGAACGAGGCGATCACATCGTGGCCTTCGGTGGCGCATACCTTGGGTAAAGACCTGGGTGGCCCAAAGGGCATCTGCGATACCGGAAAACGCTGCAAGGTACCTTCCGCCGCTACTTCGTAGGCCTGCCAGATTTCCTGGTCGAGCAGTACGTAGACATAACCTTGGCGCAGGAGGCGCAATTGGTCGGTGTGCATCGGGTGGAAGATGATTTCGCTGTCGTCTGCCAGGCGATAGGGGCGCCCTGTGTCCGGGCGTGGGGCGTAGGCCTCGCGCAGCAGTAGAATCGGCAGGCCGGAGCGTTCGCAGGCATTGCAGGTGCCGTA
Source organism: Pseudomonas sp. S1(2024) (assembly GCF_046557535.1). Taxonomy (NCBI): domain Bacteria; kingdom Pseudomonadati; phylum Pseudomonadota; class Gammaproteobacteria; order Pseudomonadales; family Pseudomonadaceae; genus Pseudomonas; species Pseudomonas sp. S1(2024). Next base: position 99,011 of record NZ_JBKGFP010000066.1, on the reverse strand, counting down.
GGTGTTGGGGATCTCTTCCTGCATGGCGATGTGGATGGCTTTGCTGATGCTCATGGGTAACTCCTTGCCTTCGGCAGGCCGGCGACGATGTGCGACCAGGTGCAGTCGTCGTAGCTGGCGAAGCGGTCCGCCAGGCGCTGCTCGCCGGCCGCTGCCCTTTCCACCTCATGCTGGATGGTCGGGTGCTGAAGGAGCAGTGGGTGGATCATGAGCATGTGCAGGCTCATGCACTGGATATCGGCGCGGTCGCGCAGGCCCTGCTTGAACGCCTTGAGGATCAGGTTCATGGCATGGGTGGGGGCGTTTTCCGGCAAGCCTGAGGAACCTGCGAAGTGCCAGGGTGCATGGGGATGCTGCACGGCACTCAGGCGATGCCAGGCACCGAGCAGTTGAATGATCTGCGGTGCGACGTGCTGGGTCGCCCTTACGGCCTCGGGGACGGCCAGTTCGCCAGCCATGGGTTCTCGCTCGAATACCTCGCAACTGCCAGAACCATCGGGATGTAGCCAGCTGCGAACAGGCCCGAGGACTTCGCCTGCGTTTTTCAGGGTCGCGCGTAGCAGCGCCAGCCGCACGGGTTCGAACCAGGCGGTGATACCGTGCGGTTCTGGTTGGTGCAGCACCTGACACTGCTGGCTGATGTGCTGGGCGATGAGGTCGGCGGGTTGATCGCTGATCAGCCAGCCACACACGTAGTGCCAGGTAGCTGCCGATTCACGAGCGGCGCAGGTCGCGCTTAATAGGGCAAGGGCTGTGGGCGTATCGCTGGGTTCGGCGAGCCGCACCAGAGCTGGCCAGCACTCAGGATCCTGCACCAGGAGGCTGCAGTCGATGCGCGTTACGGCATCAATACCCAGCGCTTTGCTGAGGGCAGCGATGGCCAGCGGGTGCTCAGGCGGGCAGCCGGCGAATGGGTCCAGTAAAAGGTAGAGGGCTTCTTCTGGTTGGCGCTGCTGGTTGGCGAAGTGATCGACCGACTGCACGTAGCCCTGCGTGGACTGGCTCGACATGAGAAGTTCCTTTTCTTCTTGATGGCGAGCAGAAACCTAACGGGGAATCAATGCTGCAGGTAGTTATCGGCTTCCTAACCAGCTGTAGGATTTTTCGCTGTCGGACGAGGCAGTCGTATCGCTCAGGACCTCGGGGATTCTGTTTCAAAGCATTGGCGCATCACGTCAAGGTAACGCCGCGCGCCCAGGCCCAACGGGCGCGACTTGACCCAGATGATGTCCACCCACAAGCGCAATCGGCTGGCCATGTTGTCGAAACGCACCTCCGCCAGCGCGCCCGAAGCAATCAACGGCTCGACCAAAGGCTGCGGCAGGTAGGCCCAACCAAGGCCCGATTGCACCAGGTCCAGCGTGGCCAGGTAGCTATCGGTCAGCCAGATGCGCCGCGACAGCACCATGCGTGGGTCCGACCCGGTGGCCTTGCCCGATGCCACAATGATCTGCCGCTGTTCGGCGAAAGTCTCTTCCGGCAGCGGCGTGCCGCTGTTCTGCCCGGCCGGATGGCGGGGGGAGGCGACGGCCACCAGCAACTGGCTGCCGGCTTCCAGGAATGACTCGCGCTCGTCGATGCCAGGCCTTTCGAAGACCAGTGCCAGTTGCACGCTACCGTCATGCAGCAGGCGGATGGCTTCGGCCTGGGTGGCCGAGCGTACTTCGATTTCCAGGCTGGGAAATTCCTGGGCGAGGGTTTCCAGCGGCTGGCTCCAGCGGCCGGTCTGCAGCTCGGGGGCCATGGCGATAGTCAGGCGCTTTTCCAGCCCCTTGTGCAGTTGCAGGGCCTGGGCATCGAGCAGGTTGAGCTGGCAGATCACCTGCCTGGCCTGGGGCTCCAGGGCCAGTGCGGCACTGGTGGGCAAGGCTTTGCGTGTTGCCCGGTCGAATAGCACCAGGTCCAGCTCCGCCTCCAGCTGGGCGATGGCCATGCTCACGGCCGAAGGCACACGCCCCAGCTTGCGCGCGGCGGCAGAGAACGAGCCTGCCTCCAGCACCGCGAGGAAGATTGCCAGGGAGTCGCTGGTAAAGGCCATTGTCAGTAAACCTGATGACGAGGAAGCGTTGTGGCCGAAAAGTATGAACACTCCTCGGCCAGCTTCGCAATTCTTTACAGGTCTTCGGAGAGCACTCGATCAATGCTGTCGACAAAGTAGTCCACGCTCGCCCGGGTGGTGCACATCGGCGGCTTGATCTTGAGGATGTTCAGGTAATCACCGGTCGGCTGCATGAAGATGCCCAGGTCACGCAGGCGGTTGCACAGGGCCATGGTTTCCTCGGTTGCCGGTTCCAGCGTTGCGCGGTCGCGCACCAGTTCCAGCCCCAGGTAGAAGCCCGAACCATGCGCCGCGCCGGCCAGTGGGTGCTTGTCGACCAGTGCCTGCAGGCGCGCCTTGAAATAGCGCCCGGTATCGCGCGCGTTGTCCCACAGGCCTTCTTCCTGCATCACATCCAGCACCGCCATGCCGATGCGGCAGCTGACCGGGCTGCCGCCGGCCGAGGAGAAGAAGTAGCCCTCGGCCTCCAGCGCTTCGGCGATCTCGCGACGGGTGATGACTACGCCCAGTGGCTGGCCGTTGCCCATGCCCTTGGCCATTGTGATGATGTCGGGCACCACGCCCTGTTCCTCGAAGCCCCAGAAGTACTCGCCCAGGCGGCCATAGCCGACCTGTACCTCGTCGGCGATGCACACACCGCCCCGGGCGCGGACCTTGGCATAGGCGTCGCGCAGGTAACCCGCCGGCAACGAAATACCACCGGCATTACCGTACACCGGTTCGCAGATGATGCCCGCCAACTGGCGGCCACGGGCGTCGAGGTCGGCCAGCTTGGCGTCGACGTCGCGCAGGTAGTGAGTGGCGCTGTCGGCGCCACGGAAGCGGCCGCGGAAGGTGTTCGGCGCCTCGACCGGGTGCACCCAGTCCGGGCGGGTTTCCAGGGCCTGCGGGTTGTCGGCGATGGAAGTGGAAATGGCATCGGTGGCCACCGACCAGCCGTGGTAGGCCTCCAGCACGCTGAGCAGGTCGCGCCCGCCGCTGTAGGCCCAGGCCAGGCGAATCGCCAGGTCGTTGGCTTCGGTACCGCTGTTGACCATGAACACCCGGTCGAAGCCTTCGGGTGCCAACTCCAGCAGGCGTTCGGAGAACTCGGTGATGGCCGCGTAGTGGAAGCGCGAGTTGGTGTTCAGCAGCGACCACTGCCGTGCCGACTCGGCGACCATGCGCGGGTGGCCGTGGCCCAGCACCGCGACGTTGTTGAGCATGTCGAGGTAAGAGCGGCCCTGCATGTCGATCAGGTAGTTGCGCCAGCCGCGTTCGATGTGAGGCGGTTGCGCGTAGTAGTGCTTCTGCGAGCGGGCGAAGCTGGCGTCGCGGCGGGCCAGCAGGGCCTGTGGGTCGGGCAGCGGCTCGGCATTGCAGTCGAAGCCCAGCAACGCAGCTGGCGACGGGCACAGGGCCAGCCAGGCGGTTGCCTGGGATGGGGTGGCGAAGAACGGCGGCTGGATGCCGCTATCCAGGCACAGTTGCACGCTGAGGAAGCCACAACTGCTGCCCAGCGACTGGCCTTTTTCCACGGCCTGGCCATCTGCAGGCGCGTCTTCCAGGCCTTGCAGCCACAACGCCCAGTGCGCGCTGCGCAGGCAGCCACGGCCGTCGCCATGGCGCTGCCAGGTGCCGGCATCTGGCGCTTGCACCAGGCTGCCGTTGGGTACATGCAGCTCGACGCCCAGGGCACAGGTGGCAGGCTCTTCGGGGCGATCGATATGGGTTTGCGACAGGCGATACTGCCCGTGCAGGCTGCAGGCCGGGGCCTGTTGCGTGGTCAGCAGGTGCTGGTCGAAGCCCGGTTGCTCCCAGTTGCCCGCCTCGCAATGCACGCTGAGCACGCCCAGATCGACGCGCGTCACTGCCTGCCGATCCAGTTCAGGGAGCAGAAGGGCGCAGCCGCTCAGGTCCGGCGTGGCTGGCTGCAAGCCCACAGCTTGCAGGATGGCCGCTTCCATCAACGCGAAAGGTACGGCGGTGGCAGTGTCGAAGATTTCCCATTCATGGGCGATGTTGTCGCGGGTGTACTGGTTGCCGGGGTCGACGGTGAGTTGCTGTTCGCTGCTCAGCACCAGCACGGCGGCGCGGTTGAGCACCAGTGGCCACAGCGCCCGCAGTTCGGCTTCGCTCAGCGGGTTGAGCGCCTGGTAGGCACGCACGGCCGGCAGGATGCGCAGCGGGTCGCCCTCGGCGTGGTGCAACAATGCGGCGCAGGTCACCGACAGGTCGGCGATGCGCCATGTGCGCAACAGGTCGCCGAAATCGATCACCCCTTGCAACTGCCACTGGCGCTCGACATCGCGGGCCCAGACGGCGTTGTCGTCGGTGATGTCCAGGTGCACGGCCTGGCTTGGCAGCTGGTCGACCAGCGGCGCCAGGTGCTCGGCGGCCAGCTGGGTGGCCCGTTCGATACGGGCGCGTTGCTCGGCGTTGCCCAGCACGGGCAGCAGGTGCTGGATCAGTGCCTGGGCATGTTGCGGGTCCCATTGCAGGGTGCGCGTCAGGCCCGGGTGGTCGAAAGTGGCCAGGGCCTTGTCCAGCCGCGCGCAGAGCCCGCCGAGTTCGGCCATCAGGCGTGGCTCCATGTGCTTGAGGCGGGTCAGTGGCTGGCCTTCGATGTAGTCGAGCAGGCGCATGCGCAACGGTTGCCCGTCTATTTCCAACGCCAGCAGCATCTGGCCATCGCTAGCCGGGCGCACGGCGGGCACAGGCAAGCCCTGTTCGCGCAGGTAGGCCAGGGCCGCGTGCTGGGCCTCCAGTTCCACCTGGGCGTAGCTGCCGTGGCAGGCCTTGAGCACGAAACGGCCTTGTGGAGCGTCTACTCGGAAGTTCAGGTCCTGTTGGCTGCCCAATGCCGAGAGGTTGCCGGCAATGCCGTAGTGCGTTTGTAGCACGGCATGTGCCTGGGCTTCGCCGAGCGCAGGGCTGGGCAGGCCGGAGCGCTGGATCAGCGTGGTCAGGGCAGGGGAGGCGGGCTGGTGGTGTGGGCTGGACATGGGGCTCTACCGTTGCTGCTGGGGTTGACGGTGGAGAATTTATGCCCGATCTGGCTGATGATGGAAGACGATTGTTGTCAGAAAATTTGATGATGGCTTTCGAGCCGACCTGCCTGTACACCGTTACATTAAATTATTCGCTGCCAATAATTATTGGTATTCAATAATTTTCAATAAAGCCATGATCGACATCTTCCCGCGCCGTGAATTGGCTGCCGACATGGCCAGGCAGTTGTTGAAACCGTCCGCCCTGGATATCGGCCTGAGATCAGGGCTGTTTTTCTACGGGCTGCGCAGGACTTGCAAAACCTCTTTTTTAAGATTGCCCGGATCGCATCGGTCGAAGGCGATGCGCGTGGGGTGTTCTCCAACGAAGCGGCGGCCGAGTATTCGAAGTCTGTGGGGCGTGAAGTGCGTGTCGAAGAGATACAGCCGGTTGCCAACGAACTGCTGGCCGCTAACCTGATCATGCGTCGGGGGCATGGGCTGTATGGGGTGACCGACCCCTTTGTACAGGAGATCTGGCGCGAGCGGCAGGAGTTGTTGGGCCGGCTCTGAGCTGCATCAGCCTAGGCCCGCTGGTGCCAGATCCATTAGCGCTTTGGCCATCGCACTCAGGCAGTGGGCAGCCCAGATCATCATCGGCTTCTCGACAGTGAATTGGGTGGATTCCGTAGTCATTTTGAAGCCCCTGAAAATTCTCGAGTGCCTGGACCGGCCTCTTCGCGGGCACGCCCGCTCCCACAGGTACTGCGCAAGTCTTGAAGCCTGTGGTGGCTCTGTGGGAGCGGGCGTGCCCGCGAAAGGGCCGGCCCTGGCGACATATTGATCAGCCTTGGTGCAAGTCTTGGGTTCGGCGAGGATTGGGAATGGCCTACAAGGAAGGGGATAAGTCTGTTTTTTACCTCGCCGAAAGCGGGCCGCTTTGCGGCCCATCGCCGGCAAGCCAGCTCCCACAGGGATAGCGCATGGCTTGAAGCCGGCGAGGTCGGGGTGGGAGCTGGCTTGCCTGCGATGGGCTGCGCAGCAGCCCCCCAAAGCTAACTAGCCGCATCCACTTCCAAGAACGCCGCCTCCAGCAACTGCCGGGTATACGGATGCTGCGGCGCATGGAAGATCGCCTGCGCATCCCCTTGTTCCACCACATGCCCATGCTTGATCACCATCAACTGGTGGCTCAACGCCTTGACCACCGCCAGGTCATGGCTGATGAACAGGTAGGTCAGGTTGTATTTCTGCTGCAGATTGCGCAGCAATTCCACTACCTGCCGCTGCACCGTGCGGTCCAGCGCCGACGTAGGTTCATCCAGCAGGATCAGCGCCGGCTTCAATACCAACGCTCGGGCAATGGCGATGCGCTGGCGCTGCCCACCGGAAAACTCGTGCGGATAGCGATGCCGCGTGCGTGGGTCCAGCCCCACTTCCTCCAGGGCCGCAATAATTGCCGCTTCCTGTTCCTGCGCCGTGCCGATGCGGTGGATGCGCAACCCTTCGCCGACAATGTCCTCCACGCACATGCGCGGGCTCAGGCTGCCGAACGGGTCCTGGAACACCACCTGCATTTCCCGGCGCAACGGGCGCACGGCCTTCTGGTTCAGCCCTTCCAGATCCTGCCCATGAAAGCGAATGCCGCCCTGGCTGGAGATCAGCCGCAAGATCGCCAAACCCAAAGTCGACTTGCCCGACCCGGACTCGCCGACAATCCCCAGCGTCTGCCCTTGCGGCAAGCTGAAGTTGATCCCGTCCACCGCCTTCACATGGTCGACCGTGCGCCTTAGCAGGCCCTTCTTGATCGGGAACCACACCTTGAGGTCATCCACCTCCAGCAATGGCGCGCCCACCGGGTTGTGCGCCGGCAGCCCGCTGGGTTCGGCATTGATCAGCATCTGCGTGTAGTGGTGCTGCGGTGCGCTGAACAACCTGGCGCATTCGGCCTGCTCGACAATCTGCCCGTGCTGCATCACGCACACACGGTGGGCGATGCGTCGCACCAGGTTCAGGTCATGGCTGATCAGCAGCAGGGCCATGCCCAGACGCGCCTGCAGTTCCTTGAGCAGTTCGAGAATCTTCAACTGCACAGTCACGTCCAGCGCCGTGGTCGGCTCATCCGCAATCAGCAGTTCCGGCTCGTTGGCCAGGGCCATGGCGATCATCACCCGCTGGCGCTGCCCGCCCGACAGCTCATGGGGCAAGGCCTTCAGGCGCTTGCGTGGCTCGGGAATGCCGACCATCTCCAGCAGCTCGAGGGTGCGCGCCGTGGCCTCCTTGCCGGTCAGGCCCTTGTGCAGCAGGAGGATTTCGTTGATCTGCTTCTCGATGCAGTGCAACGGGTTCAGCGAGGTCATCGGCTCCTGGAAGATCATTGCAATGCGGTTGCCGCGAATGCGCTGCATGGTCTTCTCGTTCTGCTGCAGCAGGTCCTTGCCCTCGTAGCGGATGCTGCCACTGGGGTGGCGGGCCAGGGGGTAGGGCAGCAGGCGCAGGAGCGAGTGCGCGGTAACCGATTTGCCCGAGCCACTCTCGCCCACCAGTGCCAGCGTCTCACCCTTGCGGATGTCGAAGCTGATGCCGTTCACAACGCGGTGGGCCTGGTCACCGGTGACGAACTCCACCGCCAGGTCGCGCACTTCGATCAGGTTCTGTTCACTCATGTCACTTCCTCGGGTCGAAGGCATCGCGGGCGGATTCGCCGATGAATACCAGCAGGCTCAGCATCAGCGCCAGCACGGCGAAGGCGCTGATGCCCAGCCATGGGGCCTGCAGGTTGGACTTGCCCTGGGCCACCAGCTCGCCCAGCGACGGTGCGCCCGGCGGCAGGCCGAAACCGAGGAAGTCCAGGGCGGTGAGGGTGCCGATGGCGCCGGTGAGAATGAACGGCATGAAGGTCATGGTCGAGATCATGGCGTTGGGCAGGATGTGCCGGTACATGATCGCGCCGTTGCGCATCCCCAACGCGCGAGCAGCGCGCACGTATTCCAGGTTGCGCCCGCGCAGGAACTCGGCGCGCACCACGTCCACCAGGCTCATCCACGAGAACAGCAGCATGATGCCCAGCAACCACCAGAAGTTGGGTTGCACGAAACTGGCGAGGATGATCAGCAGGTACAGCACCGGCAGGCCCGACCAGACTTCCAGGAAACGTTGCCCGGCCAGGTCGACCCAGCCGCCATAGAAGCCCTGCAAGGCACCGGCGATCACGCCGACGATGGAACTGAGCAGGGTCAGCGTCAGGGCGAACAGCACGGAAATGCGGAAGCCGTAGATCACCCGTGCCAGCACGTCGCGGCCCTGGTCGTCGGTACCCAGCCAGTTGTCCGCCGACGGTGGGGCCGGGGCGGGTACCCGCAGGTCATAGTTGATGCTCTGGTAGCTGAACGGGATCGGTGCCCACAGCACGAAGCTGTCTTTCTTCTCCAGCAGTTCGCGGATGTACGGGCTCTTGTAGTTGGCTTCCAGCGGGAATTCGCCGCCGAAGGTGGTTTCCGGGTAGCGCTTGAATGCAGGGAAGTACCATTCGCCGTCGTAGCGCACGGCAATCGGCTTGTCGTTGGCGATCAGTTCGGCGCCCAGGCTCAGGCCGAACAGAATCAGGAACAGCCACAGCGACCACCAGCCACGGCGGTTGGCCTTGAAGCGCTCGAAGCGCCGGCGGTTGAGGGGGGACAAGGCCATGTCAGTGCTCCCGGCTGGCGAAGTCGATGCGTGGATCGACCAGGGTGTAGGTCAGGTCGCCGATCAGTTTCACCACCAGCCCCAGCAGGGTGAAGATGAACAGGGTGCCGAAGACCACCGGGTAGTCACGGTTGATGGCCGCCTCGAAACTCATCAGGCCGAGGCCGTCGAGGCTGAAGATCACTTCGATCAGCAAGGAACCGGTGAAGAAGATGCCGATGAACGCCGAAGGGAAACCGGCAATCACCAGCAGCATGGCGTTACGGAACACATGGCCGTAGAGCACCCGTGGTCGGCTCAGGCCCTTGGCCTTGGCGGTGACCACGTATTGCTTGTTGATCTCGTCGAGGAAGCTGTTCTTGGTCAGCAAGGTCATGGTGGCGAAGTTGCCGATGACCAGCGCGGTGATCGGCAGCACCAGGTGCCAGAAGTAGTCCAGCACCTTGCCGGTGGTGCTCAGCTCGTCGAAGTTGTTGGAGGTGAGGCCGCGCAGCGGGAACCAGTCGAAGTAGCTGCCGCCGGCGAACAGCACGATCAGCAGGATGGCGAACAGGAACGCCGGGATGGCATAGCCGACGATGATCGCCGAACTGGTCCACACGTCGAAATGGCTGCCGTGGCGCACGGCCTTGGCGATGCCCAGCGGGATCGACACCAGGTACATGATCAGCGTGCTCCACAGCCCCAGCGAAATTGACACAGGCATCTTCTCGATGATCAGGTCGATGACCTTGGCATCGCGGAAGAAGCTGTCGCCGAAGTCCAGCCGGGCGTAGTTCTTGATCATGATCCACAGGCGCTCGGGCGGCGACTTGTCGAAGCCGTACATGCGTTCGATCTCGGCGATCAGTGCCGGGTCCAGGCCCTGGGCGCCCCGGTAGTTGGAGCCGGCCACGGACACTTCGGCACCGCCACCGGCAATGCGGCTGGTGGCGCCTTCGAAACCTTCGAGCTTGGCGATCATCTGCTCGACCGGGCCGCCGGGGGCGGCCTGGACGATGATGAAGTTGATGATCAGGATGCCGAACAGGGTCGGGATGATCAGCAGCAGGCGGCGCAGGATGTAGGCCAGCATGTTATTCGGCCTCGTCCGCAGTGGTTTCGCTGACGGCCGGGGTTACGCCGGGCTTGATCCACCAGGTGTCGATGCCGATGTCGTACTTGGGCGAGACGTCCGGGTGGCCGATGTGGTTCCAGTAGGCCACGCGCCAGGTCTTGATGTGCCAGTTGGGGATCACGTAGTAGCCCCACAGCAGCACGCGGTCGAGGGCCCGGCAGTGGTCGATCAGGCTCTGCCGCGAATCGGCATTGATCAGCTGTTCCACCAGTTGGTCGATGGCAGGGTCGCGCAAGCCGATGAAGTTGCGGCTGCCGGGGTTGTCGGCGGCGGCACTGGACCAGAACTCGCGCTGCTCGTTACCCGGCGAGTTGGACTGCGGGTAGCCACCGACGATCATGTCGTAGTCGCGCGAGCGCAGGCGGGTGATGTACTGGGACACGTCGACCCGGCGGATGTTCAGGTCGATGCCAAGGTCGGCGAGGTTGCGCTTGAACGGCAGCAGGATGCGTTCGAACTCGGTCTGTGCCAGCAGGAACTCGATGCTCACCGGCTTGCCCTGGGCGTCGACCATCTTGTCGTCGACGATTTTCCAGCCGGCTTCCTGCAGCAGCTTGTAGGCCTGGCGCTGCTGTTCGCGGATCATGCCGCTGCCGTCGCTGACCGGGTTGCGGAAGGCTTCGCTGAATACCTGCTCGGGGACCTTGCCACGTAGCGGTTCGAGGATTTTCAGTTCGCTGGGGCTGGGCAGGCCGCGGGCGGCCATTTCCGAGTTTTCGAAGTAGCTGCCGGTGCGGGTGTAGGCACCGTTGAACAGCTGCTTGTTGGTCCACTCGTAGTCCAGCAGCAGGCTCAGCGCCTGGCGCACGCGCACGTCCTGGAACACCGGGCGGCGGATGTTGAAGATGAAGCCCTGCATGCCCGTGGGGTTGCCGTTGGGCAACTCTTCCTTGATCAGGCGGCCATCGCGCACGGCGGGTACGTTGTAGGCGGTGGCCCAGTTCTTCGCGCTGACTTCCAGCGCATAGTCGAACGCACCAGCCTTGAGTGCTTCCAGGGCGACAGTGGTGTCGCGGTAGGAGTCGAAGGTCATCACGTCGAAGTTGTAGAAGCCGCGGTTGATCGGCAGGTCCTTGGCCCAGTAGTCCTTGACCCGCTCGTAGCGCACCGAGCGCCCGGCCTTGACCTCGGCAACCTTGTACGGGCCGCTGCCCAGGGGGATTTCCAGGTTGCCGCGGTTGAACTCGCGGCTTTCGTACCAGTGCTTGGGCAGTACCGGCAGCTGGCCGAGAATCAGCGGCAGCTCGCGGTTGTTCTTGTGCTTGAAGGTGAACAGCACCGTCAGCGGGTCTTCGGCGACCACTTCAGCGACGTCGGCATAGTACTGGCGGTACAGCGGCGCGCCGTCCTTGATCAGGGCATTGAAGGTGAACACCACGTCTTCGGCGCGCATCGGGTGGCCGTCGTGGAAGCGTGCCTCGGGGCGCAGGTAGAAGCGCACCCAGCTGTTGTCCGGAGCCTTTTCGATCTTGCCGGCCACCAGGCCGTACTCGGTGAACGGCTCGTCCTGGCTCTGGCGCATCAGGGTGTCGTAGATGCTGCCGATGTTCTCGGCCGGCACGCCCTTGTTGATGAACGGGTTGAGGCTGTCGAAACCGCCGAAGCTGGACTGGCGGAAGGTGCCACCCTTGGGTGCGTCAGGGTTGACGTAGGCAAAGTGCTTGAAGTCGGCGGGGTATTTTGGGGGCTCGTCGTACAGAGTTAGCGCGTGTTGCGGTGCGGCCAGGGCGGGAAGGCTCAGGCAGGCAAGCAACAGGCTGCCGGCCAACCGGCGCAGTCGGTGCGTTGGCGTCATTGGGCTTTCTCCGAAGTCTTGATCCACCAGCTGTTCAGCCCAAGGGTGTAGGGCGGCGTGGTGACGAAGGCGAACCGGTTGCGGTAGGCCAGGCGATGATTGTCGAGGTACCAGTTGGGGATCATGTAGTACTGCCATGAGAGCACGCGGTCCAGGGCGCGGGCGGCGGCGACCTGGTCATCGCGGGTGCGGGCGGCCAGCAGGGTGTCGAGCAGATGGTCGACCACCGGGTCCTTGACCCCAGCATAGTTCTTGCTGCCCTTGGTCGTGGCCTGGCTGGAGTGGAAGTACAGCCACTGTTCGAGGCCGGGGCTCAGCGTCTGGTTCAGGGTCATCAGGATCATGTCGAAATCGAACTGGTCCAGGCGCTGTTTGTACTGGGCGCGGTCCACGGTACGCAAGCGCGCATCGATGCCGATGCTGGCCAGGTTTTCGACATACGGTTGCAGGATACGTTCAAGGTTGGGGTTTACCAGAAGCAGCTCCATGCGCAGCTGCTGGCCCTTGCTGTCGACCAGGCGTTGGCCGTTCAGCTTCCAGCCGGCCTCGGCGAGCAGTCCGAGGGCCTGGCGCAGGGTCTGGCGGTTGATGCCACGGCCATCGGTATGGCTGACCTTGTAGGGTTCGCTGAACAGGCTGGCCGGCAACTGGTCACGAAACGGTGCCAGCAACAGCCATTCCTTGCCGGTGGGCAGGCCGGTGGCGGCGAATTCGCTGTTTGGGTAGTAGCTGGTCGAGCGGCGGTAGGCGCCGCTGAACAGCGCGCGGTTGGTCCACTCGAAGTCGAGCATCAGCCCCAGTGCCTGGCGTACCCGTGGGTCGCTGAAGGTGGCCCGGCGGCTGTTCATGAACAGGCCCTGGGTTTGCGTGGGGATGCGGTGCGGGATCTGCGCCTTGATCACCTCGCCCCGGCGCACGGCCGGGAAGTTGTAGCCGTTGGCCCAGTTCTTCGCCTGGTGCTCGATATAGATGTCGAACTCGCCGGCCTTGAACGCCTCGAAGGCGACCGTGGCGTCGCGGTAGAACTCGTATTCCACGCGGTTGAAGTTGTACTTGCCACGGTTCACCGCCAGGTCCTTGCCCCAGTAGTTCTTCACCCGTTCGAACACCAGCCGGCGCCCAGGCTGGACCTGGGTGATGCGGTAAGGGCCGCTGCCCAGTGGAGGCTCGAAGGTGGTGGCCTTGAAATCACGCTTTTGCCAATAGTGCTTGGGCAGCACCGGCATTTCGCCCAGGCGCAGGATCAGCAGCGGGTTGCCGGCGCGCTTGAACACGAAGCGGATGCGCAGCGGGCCGAGAATGTCCACCCGCTGCACTTCCTGCAGGTTGGTGCGGTAGATCGGGTGGCCATCCTTGAGCAGCGTGCGGTAGGAGAAGGCCACGTCTGCCGAGGTGATCGGCTTGCCGTCATGCCAGCGGGCCTCCGGGCGCAGGTTGAACACCACCCAGCTGCGGTCCTCGCTGTACTCCACCGAGCGGGCGATCAGGCCGTAGCTGGAGGTCGGTTCGTCGCCGGACGGGTCGTACTGGCCGGTGCCGACCATCAGCGGCTCGTTCAGCTCGCTGATGCCGTACTGCTGGAAATTGGGCGTGGTAATCGGGCTCGACCCCTTGAAGGTGTAGGGGTTGAGGGTGTCGAAGGTACCGAAAGCCATGGCCCGCAAGGTGCCGCCTTTGGGCGCTTGCGGGTTGACCCAGTCGAAATGGGTGAATGTGGCTGGGTACTTGAGCGTGCCGAACTGCGCGTATCCGTGGCTTTCGCTCACCATCGCGGCTGCGGGAAAGCTCAAGGCCAGGCTGAGAGACAGCAGGAGGGGACGTATCAAGTCGGCATCCGATCCAGAGGCGTTGGGCTTTGATCGGGGTACAGTAACAGCTTGGTGGGGTTGGAAAAAGAGAGGGGGCAGGGGTTTTCCAGTGGGTATTTCTCAGGCCCATTCGCGGGCACGCCCGCTCCCACAGGTACAACACCGGCCTTGATGGCGGTGAAAAACCTGTGGGAGCGGACGTGCCCGCGAATGGGCTGCAAAGCAGCCCCTGTAACTACATCAATGCGAGAGGTAGACGGTCAGGGTCTGGCCTGGCTTCAGGGCATGGCCGCTGCGCGGGTTCCAGCGCTTGAGGTGTTTCATTTCCACGTTGAAGCGCTTGGCCACCAGGTACAGCGAATCGCCTTTGCGTACCTTGTACTGCGTGGAGCGCTGCCCGGAGGCGGCTACCCGATTGCCAGCAGCGCTCGGCGCGCTGCCGCCGCGCAGGGCCAGGACCTGGCCAGCGCGCACGTTGTTGCCGGAGAGGCGGTTCCAGCGCTTGATGTCCTTGACCGAAACGCGGTTGGCCTTGGCGATGGCGCCCAGGTTGTCGCCGCGCTTGACCCGGTAGCTGCGCGCTGCCACTGGGGCCTTGGCTTCGGCCACGGCGCGGGCGAACACGGCCTTGTTCGGCTGCAGGCTGACCAGCTGCTCGGGTTTGAGGTTGGACAGGCTGTCGCTCAGCAGCTGCGCCTTGGCAGTGGGTACCAGCAGCTGCTGCGGGCCGTCCACGGTCATGCGCTTCTTGAATGCCGGGTTGAGCTGGATCAGCTCGTCTTCGTCGATGTTGGCGAAGGCCGCTACCCGCGACAGGTCCAGGCGGTCGTTGATGGCCACCGCCTCAAAGTAGGGTTCGTTGGCGATCGGGTTCAGGTTCACGCCATAGGCTTGCGGCGTGAGTACCACCTGCGACAGGGCCAGCAGCTTGGGCACGTAGTCGCGGGTTTCCTGCGGCAGCGGCAGGTTCCAGTAGTCGGTGGGCAGGCCGAGCCGCTCGTTGCGCTCGATGGCTCGGCTGACCGTGCCTTCGCCGGCGTTGTAGGCAGCCAGGGCCAGCAACCAGTCGCCGTTGAACATGTCGTGCAGGCGGCTGAGGTAGTCCAGTGCGGCGTTGGTCGAGGCGGTCACGTCGCGACGGCCATCGTAGAAGTTGGTCTGGCGCAGGTTGAAGTGACGACCGGTGGACGGAATGAACTGCCACATGCCCGCGGCATGGGCGCGCGAGTAGGCCATCGGGTTGTAGGCGCTTTCGATGGCTGGCAGCAGGGCCAGCTCCAGCGGCATGTCGCGTTCTTCGAGGCGCTCGACGATGTAGTGCAGGTAGAGGCTGCCACGCTCACCGGCGCTTTCGATGAAGCTTGGATTGCTGGCGAACCACAGGCGCTGCTGCTCGATGCGCGGGTTGACGTCGATGTTGTCCTGCAGGGCGAAGCCCTGGCGCATGCGTTCCCACACGTCCTGTGGTGCCTGTTCGGCCGGCTTTACCAGCAGCGGTGAAGGCTTGTGCTTGATCCGCGCCTGGTAGTTGTGCGCGCGAACGCTATCGGATTCGTCGAGCTGACGGGTGCTCTGGCAGCCCACCAAGGTGGCGGCCAGGGCCAGCGCACTGATTTGGGCCAGGCGCGTCAGGGCGACGGAATGAGAGGTTCTGCGGCTACGTGAAGACATCGGCTGACACAGGTTTCCGGGCGAAAAATTTCGGCGATTCTAGGAACCGCTCCGGGCCTGGTCAACCTTTGACCATCGCTTGCGATATATCTTGAGGTTATCAGAAGGTGTCCTTCCAAGACCTCAAGGCAGCAAAAACAGCGACATGCGAGGGGTTTGAATGTCCCTTCCATTCGTCTGCTTTTTGTTTAACTAATGTTTCAGAGGTGCGCAGAAAGGGGTTGGTCAGGCGCTCCAGACCGATCGTTGATGGCAATGTGATGCGATTTTCGGCACGCAAACGGGTAACGTCCTCGAACCGCTGCTGAACGTGCGGGTTCTCGGGTTCCACCGCCTTGGCGAAACGCAGGTTGCTCAGGGTGTATTCGTGGGCGCAGTACACCTCGGTCTGCTCTGGCAGGGCTGCCAGGCGGGCGAGGGCTGGCTGCATCTGTTCGGGAGTGCCTTCGAACATGCGCCCGCAACCGGCGGCGAACAGCGTGTCGCCACTGAACAGCACCGGCGTCGCCGGCTGGTCGCTGAACAAGGCGATATGCCCCAGCGTATGGCCGGGCACGGCCAGCACCTGGAAGGTCACGCCCAGCACGGTCACCTGGTCACCTTCGTCCAGCGCCAGGTCACGGCAGGGGATGCGTTCCTGGGCCGGGCCGCAGACCCGGGCGCCGGTCAGCTGCTTGAGCCTTTCCACGCCGCCGACGTGGTCGTTGTGGTGGTGGGTGACCAGGATGTCACTCAGCACCCAGCCGGTGTTGGCCGACAGCCAGCGTTCCACTGGGCCGGCGTCACCCGGATCGACCACCGCGCAGCGGCGTTTGGCAGTATCCTGTAACAACCAGATGTAGTTGTCGGAGAAAGCGGGGAGAGCATCGATCTGTATCATGGTGCGGATCCGATTCGCCTAGCGTGGCACATGAAGGCATCTTATCCGCGATGGCGCGGTGCGAGAACCTTCGAGGGAGAGCGCAATGACCGACCAAGCCTTTGCCCAGGCCGACCCGGACTGGGTCAAGCTGATCAGCCTGGCCCGTGAGTGGTTCAACGGCCCACTCGGCCAACTGATGCTCAGGGAGGAGGAAAAACTGCTGGAAGAAGAGCTCGGGCGCTTCTTCGGGGGGTACCTTGTGCACTACGGGCCCTGCGCCGAACCACCGCCCAGCGCGCCCCAGGTGCAGCGCAACGTGCGCCTCGGTGCGCCGCTGCCGGGGGTGGAGATTGTCTGCGAGGAGCAGGCCTGGCCGCTGAGCGAGCACGCCGCCGACGTGGTGGTGCTGCAGCATGGCCTGGATTTCTGCCTTTCGCCCCACGGCTTGCTGCGTGAGGCGGCCAGCGCCGTGCGCCCTGGCGGGCACCTGCTGATCGTCGGGATCAACCCCTGGAGCAGCTGGGGCATGCGCCATTTCTTCAGCCACGGCGCCCTGCGCAAGGCCCGTTGCATCTCGCCGTCACGGGTGGGCGACTGGCTCAACCTGCTGGGCTTCGCGCTGGAGAAACGCCGCTTCGGGTGCTATCGTCCGCCGCTTGCCTCACCGGCCTGGCAGCAACGCCTGGCGGGCTGGGAACGGGTGGCCGGCGGCTGGCAGAGCTCCGGTGGCGGGGTGTACCTGCTGGTAGCGCGCAAGATGGTGGTGGGCCTGCGGCCGTTGCGCCAGGAGCGTCGCGAACCGATGGGCAAGCTGCTGCCGCTGCCACTGGCCAAGGTCAACCGCACGGCGGCCAACCCGGATACTGAAAAGCACTGAACATGAGTGGTACATGAGCGAAAGCGTCGAGATGTTTACCGATGGTGCCTGCAAGGGCAACCCTGGCCCTGGCGGCTGGGGCGTCCTTATGATCTACAAGGGCGTCGAGAAGGAACTGTGGGGCGGCGAACGCGAAACCACCAACAACCGCATGGAACTGATGGCCGCGATCCAGGGCTTGATGGCGCTGAAGCGCGAATGCGAAGTGGTGCTGACCACCGACTCGCAGTACGTGATGAAGGGCATCAACGAATGGATGACCAACTGGAAGAAGCGCGGCTGGAAAACCGCGGCCAAGGAGCCGGTGAAGAACGCCGACCTGTGGCAGCAGCTGGATGAGCAGGTCAACCGCCACAAGGTGACCTGGAAGTGGGTGCGCGGGCATATCGGCCACCCCGGCAACGAACGCGCCGACCAGCTGGCCAACCGTGGGGTCGATGAGGTGCGCGCCAAGCGTTGAGCTGGGGTACAATTCCGGCCTTTGTAACTGATGCAAGTTGGAGCGCCCCGCGTGGAGCAGCAGCAAGATAAACGGTTCGTCATTCTCGATACCGAAACCACGGGTATGCCGGTCAGCGAAGGCCACCGGATCATCGAGATCGGCTGTGTCGAGGTCATCGGCCGGCGCCTGACCGGGCGGCACTTCCACGTCTACCTGCAGCCAGACCGCGAGAGTGACGAGGGCGCCATCAACGTCCACGGCATCACCGATGCCTTCCTGGTCGGCAAGCCACGCTTTGGCGATGTCGCAGAGGAGTTCTTCGAGTTCATCCAGGGCGCCACGCTGGTCATCCACAACGCGGCGTTCGACGTTGGCTTCATCAACAACGAATTTGCCTTGCTGGGCCAGCAGGACCGCGCGGACATTTCGCAGCACTGCACCATCCTCGACACCCTGCTGCTGGCGCGCGCGCGCCACCCGGGGCAGCGCAACAGCCTGGATGCGCTGTGCAAACGCTACGATATCGACAATTCGGGCCGTGAGCTGCACGGCGCATTGCTCGACTCGGAATTGCTGGCTGACGTCTACCTGGCAATGACCGGTGGCCAGACCAGCCTGTCGCTGGCCGCGCATGGGGCAGAAGCCGGGGATGAAGGGACGGGTGCTGGTGGCAGCGAGATTCGCCGTATTACCGGGCGTGTGCCCGGGCGGGTGATCATGGCCAGTGCCGAGGAGTTGGAGGCGCATGCCGAGCGCCTGGCAGCCATTGCCAAGTCGGCGGGTGGGCCATCCATGTGGCAGTCTCTGACCGAGACACCTGCTGGCTGATCTTTCGCTTGCTCCGGCCCTTTCGCGGGTGAACCCGCTCCCACAGGTTCATCACAAGTTCCGAAGCCGGTGATGTATTTGGGGGGGTATTTTGGTGTGGAGGGGGGGCGGGTAGGGCAACAGCTTTTCTTCAGCAGAAATGGCCTCTTCGCAGCACAAGGCTGCTCCTACAGATCCTGCGCATGTCTTGAAGGCGATGCCGGCCCTGACCACACAGGTTCTACTACCCTGAAATGGACGCCATGTCCTTCGGAGGTAGCCACCTGATGTACAAGGACCTCAAGTTCCCCATCCTCATCGTGCACCGCGCCATCAAGGTTGACAGCGTCGCTGGCGAGCGTGTGCGGGGCATCGCCGAGGAACTGCGCCAGGACGGCTTTGCCATCCTCGCCGCCGCCGACCATGCCGAGGCCTGCCTGGTCGCTGCCACCCACCATGGCCTGGCCTGCATGCTGATTGCCGCCGAGGGGGTCGGCGAGAATACCCACCTGCTGCAGAACATGGCCGAGCTGATCCGCCTGGCCCGCCTGCGCGCCCCCAACCTGCCGATTTTCGCCTTGGGCGAACAGGTGACCCTGGAAAACGCCCCCGCCGAAGCCATGAGCGAGCTCAACCAGTTGCGGGGCATCCTCTACCTGTTCGAAGACACCGTGCCGTTTCTTGCGCGCCAGGTGGCGCGTGCCGCACATATCTACCTGGACGGCCTGCTGCCGCCGTTCTTCAAGGCCCTGGTGCAGCACACCGCGCAGTCCAATTATTCCTGGCACACCCCGGGCCACGGCGGCGGCGTGGCCTATCGCAAAAGCCCAGTGGGCCAGGCCTTTCACCAGTTCTTCGGGGAAAACACCCTACGCTCGGACCTGTCCGTTTCCGTGCCGGAGCTGGGCTCGCTGCTCGATCACACCGGCCCCTTGGCCGAAGCCGAAGCCAGGGCTGCGCGCAACTTTGGCGCCGACCACACCTTTTTCGTCATCAACGGCACCTCCACGGCCAACAAGATCGTCTGGCACGCCATGGTCGGCCGCGACGACCTGGTGCTGGTGGACCGCAACTGCCACAAGTCGGTGGTGCATGCGATCATCATGACCGGTGCCATTCCCCTCTATTTGTGCCCCGAGCGCAACGAACTCGGGATCATCGGCCCGATCCCGCTCAGCGAGTTCAGCCCCGAGGCGATCCAGGCGAAGATCCAGGCCAACCCTCTTGCTCGCGATCGCGGGCAGCGCATCAAGCTGGCTGTGGTGACCAACTCCACCTACGACGGCCTGTGCTACCACGCCGGGCTGATCAAGCAGACCCTGGGCGCCAGTGTCGAGGTGCTGCACTTTGACGAGGCCTGGTTCGCCTATGCGGCATTCCACGAGTTCTTTACCGGGCGCTATGCCATGGGCACGGCCTGCGCGGCAGACAGCCCGCTGCTGATCAGCACCCATTCCACCCACAAGCTGCTGGCCGCGTTCAGCCAGGCCTCGATGATTCATGTGCAGGACGGGGCCAGGCGCCAGCTGGACCGTGACCGCTTCAACGAAGCGTTCATGATGCACATCTCGACCTCGCCGCAGTACAGCATCCTCGCTTCGCTGGACGTGGCCTCGACCATGATGGAAGGGCCGGCCGGGCGTTCGCTGCTGCAAGAAATGTTCGACGAGGCGCTGAGCTTTCGCCGTGCCCTGGCCAACCTGCGCGAGCACATCGCCGCCGACGACTGGTGGTTCAGCATCTGGCAGCCGCCGAGCGCCGAGGGCATCCACCGCCTGGCCGCGCAGGACTGGCTGCTGCAGCCGGGGGCGGAGTGGCACGGCTTTGGCGAAGTGGCGGACGACTATGTGCTGCTCGACCCGCTGAAGGTGACCCTGGTGATGCCGGGCCTGAGCGCGGGCGGTGCACTGGGCGAGCATGGCATCCCGGCGGCAGTGGTCAGCAAGTTTCTCTGGGAGCGGGGGCTGGTGGTGGAGAAAACCGGCCTGTACAGCTTTCTGGTGCTGTTCTCCATGGGCATCACCAAGGGCAAGTGGAGCACCTTGCTCACCGAGTTGCTGGAATTCAAGCGCCACTATGACGGCAATACCGCCCTGAGCAACTGCCTGCCGAGCGTGGTGGCTGCCGATGCCTCGCGCTATCAGGGCATGGGCCTGCGCGACCTGTGCGACCAGTTGCATGGCTGCTACCGCGCCAATGCCACGGCCAAGCAACTGAAACGGTTGTTCACGCGCTTGCCGGAGGTAGCCGTGAGCCCGGCCCGGGCCTATGACCAGATGGTGCGCGGTGAGGTGGAGGCGGTGCCGATCGAGGCGCTGCTGGGGCGGGTGGCAGCGGTGATGCTGGTGCCGTACCCGCCTGGTATTCCATTGATCATGCCGGGGGAGCGGTTTACCGAGGCGACCCGCTCGATAGTCGATTACCTGGCCTTCGCCCGGGCGTTCAACCAGGGCTTCCCAGGTTTCGTCGCCGACGTGCACGGCCTGCAGAATGAAAGCGGCCGCTACACGGTGGACTGCATCAAGGAATGCGAATGATCTCGACGCCGCTGCGCGCCAGTTCGAAGCGGTTTTCACCCAGATGGTTGACCTTGTCGCCGATGGCCAGGCGATAGGTGGTGATGGGCGCGCCCAGCGTGCTGCCGTCGGTTTGCAGGGTCGACTCCTGGAACTCGTGCACGGGGTAGATGCGGCCTTCGGCGTCACGGGCGTGGAATTGGCCGACCATTACTGCTGCCATTTGGGTGGAAACCTCTGAATTGCGTGGGAAATGTCTGCAGGCATAGACCGTGTAACAGCGTCGGAAGTTTTCGCCCCGTGGAAAAAAAACCAAGGCGCCGAGGAACGGTCATCTATAACTACAACGTCCCTTTACCCAGCAGAGGTTGGAAATTGCCATGAGCCAGGTGTATTCGGTAGCGGTGGTCGTCGGTAGCTTGCGCAAGGACTCCTACAACCGCAAGGTCGCCCGCGCACTCTCGGAGCTGGCGCCGTCCAGCCTTGCCCTGAAGATCGTGGAGATTGGTGATCTGCCGTTGTACAACGAGGATATCGAGGCCGACGCGCCGGACGCGTGGAAGCGTTTTCGCGACGAGATCCGCCGCAGTGATGCGGTGTTGTTCGTTACCCCAGAGTACAACCGCTCGGTGCCTGGCGGCCTGAAGAATGCCATCGATGTAGGCTCGCGGCCCTACGGGCAAAGCGCCTGGAGTGGCAAGCCGGCGGCGGTGGCCAGTGTGTCGCCGGGGGCCATTGGTGGCTTCGGCGCCAACCATGCCGTGCGCCAGTCGCTGGTGTTTCTGGACATGCCGTGCATGCAGATGCCCGAGGCCTACATTGGCGGCGCGGCTAGCCTGTTCGAGGATTCGGGCAAGCTCAATGACAAGACCCGGCCGTTCTTGCAGGCGTTTATCGACAAGTTCGCTTCCTGGGTGAAGTTGAACAGGGCGGTTTGAGGCCTGTTTATTCGGTGTCAGCTTTCAAAGGGCCTGCTGCGCAGCCCATCGCCGGCAAGCCAGCTCCCACACCGACCGCGTTGGCTTTGGAGATTTGCTTCTTCAGGAAATTCACATGGCTTGAGAACGATGCGGTCGGTGTGGGAGCTGGCTTGCCGGCGATGGGCCGCACAGCGGCCCCAGCGGATTAGCGGAAGCTGTAGGAAACACCGGCATACACGGCAAAGCCTTCGCCCGGCGTCGAACGGGCCTCATCCTTTCCAGCATCGTTGTAGCCAGGTGTCACCGTCGCCGCATAGCGCTTGTTGGTCAGGTTGCGCAGGTCCAGCCAGGTCTGCCAGTCCTGCTTCGGTGAATCCCAGCCCAGGCGTGCGCCGAGCAAGGCATATTCATCGGCGTGGTAACTGTTGGCGTAGTCCACCTGCACCTTCGACGCCATCTGCGTGTTCACCCCGGCGTAGAAACCGCTCGGCCAGTCATAGCGCAACTCGGCCTGGTAGTAGTGCATGGGGATGCCCGGCAGGCGGTTATCGCCGAACTTGTCGTCATCGCGGTAGTGGAAGTCACTGAAGGTGTAGGCCTGGCGCAAGCTCAGCTTGCCAGTGCCGGCACGTTCCCACAGGGTACTGTCGAGGCCGGCTTCCACGCCTTGATGCACGGTGGCGCTGGCGTTGAATTCCTTGGCCGGAGCGCCTTGCACGATCTCCACCGCCAGCAATTCATGGCGAACCTGCGAGTAGTACCACGCCAGGTCCCAATGCCCCAATGCCGATTCGCCGCGTGCACCCATTTCCAGTGTGGTGGCCGTCTGGTTTTGCATCTCGATCGGTTGGTTGGCTGTGGGCGCACTCCAGATCAGGGCCCAGGGATGGGGTGGTTCGACCGAGCGGCTCAGGTTGCCGTACACCTGCAAGTCCGGGCTGATGTCATAGCGCAACCCCAGGCGTGGCGCGTAGTCCCAGTCATGCATGCTCACCTTGCCGCCCTCGGCGGGGTAGGTGACATCACTTTCACGGCGGGTATAGATCATCGCCAGGCCAGTGGTCAGCCACAGGTTCGGTACCAGCTCCAGGTCATTGCCCACATGCAGCACGGTGTCCGAACCCTGGTAGCTGAAGTCACGGGTGCGCTCACCGAACACGTCGCCATTGCGGGTGAACTGTGAAGCACCGCTGTTGGGCAGGTGCTTGGTGGTGCGCCAGCCGACGGTGGTCTTGCTCTCGTGGCCGAACAGGGTGTCGCGGCGGAAGTAGTTCAAGGTGCCGCTCACATCGGTATAGGCCACCTTCAGGCGCATCGGGCCTTCGCGCAGGTCCATCGGGTAGTCGTGGTAGACCAGGCCGGCCTCCAGGCGCGCATCGTCATCGAGGTAGAAGGTGGTCTTGTTGCCCACCCAGGTGCTGCCCGGTTGCGGGCGGCTGTCGTCGCGGGCCAGGTAGGCCGGGTTGGCCGCGCGTGGGTGATGCTTGATCTGCTCCTTGGTCAGGCGCCCGGCCAACTCGTTCTCGGTTTCCCGGTAGCGCAGGTAGAAGCGGGTTTCCAGGTTCGGGTTGAAGCGGTAGCCGACATTGGCCGCCACACCCTTGGCACTGCCGCTGCTGTGCGCCTGGTAGCCGTCATATTCCGAATCGGTCAGGGCCACGTAGTAGTCGAGGTTGCCCAGCACCTGCCCCGAGCTGATGTGCCGATGCTGGTAGCCGCGGCTGCCGACTTCGTAGCGCACCTGCAGCGGCGCGGCGTCGTAGCCGGTGTGGGTGATGTAGTTGATCGCACCGCCCAGGGCGAGGGAACCCTGGTCGAAGCCGTTGGCGCCGCGCAGCACTTCGGCACGGCTCAGCCACAGCGGCTCGAACAGCTCGTAGGGCGTACCGCCCGGGCCGGTCAGGGGCAGGCCGTCGAACATCGTGTACACCCCGGAACCGTGGGCCCCCGGTGCGCGGTTGATGCCCGAACCGCGGATCGACAGTTTGATGCCATCGTTGCCCGCCGATTGCGCGAACACCCCGGGCTGGTAGGCCAGTACATCCTGGTTGCTGGCAACCCGGCCTTGCCCTACACGCTGCATGTCCACCAGGTTGCTTGCGCCCGGCACTTCGTGCAGGCGTTCGCTGGCTGCGGTCAGGTCGTTCTGCTCCTCATCGGTGATCAGCACCTGGCCCAACTCGACCGAAGGTGCCGCCAGGGCGGGCTGGGAGGCAGCGAAAGCAGCCAGCAGGCCGAGGCAGGATGGTGGGGGCAAAACGCAACGCATTGTACGACTCCAGGCGAAAGGCGAATGGACAACGGCGTTGAGACGAGCGAAATGCCGCTTGGAGCACGAGGAAAGTCGACAAATATCGCGCAACCTTCGTCAGACGGTTTTGTACGAAAGTTCTTTACAAGCCGCAGCGATGGAGCTGGGCGACCCGCGCTTCGTAAGGTGATTGCAGACCGGCAGCGATGCCTCGCTCAATCACCCGTGGAGTTCAAACATGACTGACAACGCACGACATTCGCAGCAACCCCTGGCGGACGCCCCGGTTCGCCTGACGCCACGTGAACGGCAAGTGCTGTTGTGGTGTGCCTACGGAAAGAGCTCGTGGGAGATTGGCCAGATCCTGGAATGCAAAGAATCGACGGTGAACTTCCATGTGTCGAACATCCTGCGCAAATTCGATGTGCCCACACGGGTGGCTGCAGTGATCAAGGCCATTCGTTACGGCATGCTGGCCGAGCAGTGAGGGGGTGAAGCATGGGCAACGATCCTCGGTTACGGCGTTATGCCGATTGCCATGACCCCTTCTGGCCACGGGTAGACCTGGACAGGCTGCGTGAGCGCCTGAACCTGAAGCGGCCTGTCAGTGAGGCTGTGCTGGAAGTGGCCGCACGCTGCGCTGCCATCGACGCGGCACGCGAATTCGCGCGCTGGCGCGCGGTGTTGCGAGAGCGGGGCTACAAGCGCCTCGAGGATGTGGCCGGGCATGACCACGGGCGTGCATTGCAGGTGTGCTACATCCGCTTTGTCGAAGCCGCGGTCATGCGTAACCTGGGCTCGACCGCCTACCTGCCCGCCGCACACCGAGGGGCTGCCCATGACTGAAGAATCTGTTTTCGACAGCCTAGCCCCGGCGCTGGTGGAGTTGCTGGGCGTGGATGGCAATGTCCTGTTCGCCGCGCTGCTGGGGGCTTTGCTGGTGAGCGCGGCGCGCGACCGGTTGATCACCAACAAGGCCAGGCGCCTGACGCTGGGCAAGAAACTCTTGCTGGTGTTCGTGACCGTGGGGGTTGGCCACCTGTTCGAGCCGCTGGTTTCGTCACTGGTGCCCTTGCTGAGCCGTGGCATGGCGGGGTTCGTGGCTGCCGTGGTGGTGATCCCCATCAGCCTCAAGGTGATGGTCTGGCTGGATACGCTGGATCCGCGTGAACTCATCCAGCGCTGGCGCCGCCGGGGCTAGCCGCTGCCGGCATTGGGCGAGCGACTGGTCAGCGCGCTCAATTGCCGCTCCAGCTGCTGGATGCGTTGCTTGTCCTGAACCAGCAGGAGAACGGCTTGGCGATCGGCAAGCGACAGGGTGCGCAGGCGCGCGAGCATGTCCTGTTCCCAGCCTTCGTCGTCCAGGCCTGCGCGATGTCGCTCGGGTTCACCCAGCAGAAGCCAGTCCAGTGAGCACGCATACTGCCTGGCGATGTCTATGCAAAGTGAATAAGGAATGCTGTCGCGCACCTTCCAGCTGCTCAATGTCTGCGGGCTGATCGAGAGCGCTCTGGACAGCTCGGCGTCAGATTCCGTAGCGGTCAGAAGCTTCAGCCTGGTCAGCACCGAAGCAAGTACGTGGGTACTCATAACTAATATCCATGACTGGTTTAATGATATTCCATGGGCTTAAACTACTCGTTATGAATACAGCCCTGCGTTTTAAGGAGCATTCCTGCAATGAGAAGCATCAAACTGAAGAATACACCTATATATGCAGCCAATACTGACAAAACCGGACGACTATTCTCACAGAAGGTAAGCCCGAACAATGCTTGCAGGTACTTGCCGTGAGTACATACAAGCTGGTTTGCCCGCATTGCCACAGCCGGATGCGTATACGCACCAGTGAAGGGCGTCATATTTTCCTGCGGATCGCCTATTTGCAATGCACCAACGAGGCCTGTGGCTGGTCGGTGCGTGCCGAGTTCGAGATGACCCATGAGCTCTCGCCCAGCGGCATGCCCAACCCGGAAGTGTACCTGCCTTCGGCCAACGGTGATTTACGCAAGGCAGCGCTGCCGGGGGCCGTCCAGGACAATCCTGGTGAATAAGCCTTCATGCTCACGGATAAAAGCGTGCAGATAAAAAAACACCCCGCATAAGCGGGGTGTCTTGTTTTGCCGGGGCGATCAGCCGATCAGTTGCAGGCCGGCTTGCTGGACCATTTCCAGCAGCGGTTGCGGGTACACACCCAGCACGAAGGCGAGAATGGCGATGGCCAGCAGCATGACGCCGCCGGTGCGCTGTTCCCATTTCAGCGGGGCGTCGTGGCGACGCAGGTTCGGCTCGACCAGGTACAGGGTGACCATGACGCGCAGGTAGTAGTAGACGCCGATGGCGCTACCGATCACCAGGGCACCGACCAGCCACCACAGGTGCGACTCGACGCCAGTGGCAATGATGTAGAACTTGCCGATGAAGCCGGCGGTCAGCGGGATACCCGCCAGCGACAGCATCATCACGGTCAGTACCGCAGTCAGGTACGGACGGCGCCAGAACAGGCCGCGGTACTCGTACAGTGCATCGGCGTCACGGCCGCCGTAAGGCGAGGACATCAGGGTGATGACACCGAAGGCGCCCAGGCTGGTGATCACGTAGGTGACCAGGTACACGCCCATGGCTTCCAGGGCCAGGCCCTTGCTGGCGACCAGGGCGATGACCAGGTAACCGAAGTGGGCGATGGACGAGTAACCGAGCAGGCGCTTGAGGTTGCTCTGGGTCAGTGCCAGCAGGTTGCCGATCAGGATCGAGGCCACGGCAATCACCGCCAGTACGGTGCTCAGCGCGCCGCTGCTGGCAGCAGGGGAGAGCATGAACAGACGCACGACAACGGCGAACACCGCAACCTTGCTGGCGGTTGCCAGGAAGGCGGCGACCGGTGCCGGGGCGCCTTCGTACACGTCCGGGGTCCACAGGTGGAACGGTACCAGCGACAGTTTGAAGGCCAGGCCGACCAGCATCATGCCCAGGCCCAGCTGGGCCACCAGGCTTGGCATGCTGGTGGCGGCCAGGGCCTTGCCGATCTGGTCGAAGCTCAGGCTGCCGGCGTCGGCGTACAGCAAGGCCATGCCGAACAGCAGGAAGGCCGAGCCTGCGGCCGACAGCACCATGTACTTGATGCCGGCTTCCAGCGAGCGCTTGTTGAAGAAGGCATACGCCACCAGGCCATAGACCGGTACCGACAGCAGCTCCAGGCCGATGAACAGGCCGGCCAGGTGGTTGGCGCTGACCAGCACCAGGCCACCGAGGGCCGACATCAGCAGCAGCAGGTACAGTTCTTCACGGTTGCCCGGGAAACCCTTGGAGCCTTCGCCGAGGTAGGCGTGGGCAAGGGTGACGCAGGCCAGCGTCGCCACCAGGATGATCGCCATGTACAGGCAGGCGAACTTGTCGATGGTGATCAGCGGGGTAACCGCCAGCGGCGCAACCTTCAGCGCCGGCAGGATCGACAGCAGGGCCAGGTTGAGGCCCACGGTGGACAGCAGGAAGGTCTGCGAGTGGTTGCGCTTCCAGGCGATCGCCAGCATCACCACCACCGTGGTGATGGTGGTGATCAGCATCGGCGCCAATGCGATGAAGTGTTGAGTGGTGAATTCCATAGCGCTCTTACCGGGCCGAAGCGAGTTGAGTGAAAGCGGAACCGAGCCACTGCTGCACACCACTCATGGTGGCGGCAGAGGTGTCGAGGAACGGCTGCGGATACACGCCCAGCAGGATCAGCAGTACCGCCAGACCCAGGACCATGATCAGTTCGCGTCCGTCCATGCCGGCCAGCACGGTGTCGGTCTTGGCCGGGCCGAAGTAGGCGCGGTGGATCATGATCAGCGAGTACACCGAACCGAACACCAGGCCAGTGGTGGCGATCACGGTGATCCAAGGCACGCTGGCGAAGCTGCCGATCAGGATCAGGAACTCGCCGACGAAGTTGCCGGTACCGGGCAGGCCCAGGGAGGCGGCGGCGAAGAACAGGCTGATGGCCGGCAGGTAGGCGATGCGGTGCCACAGGCCACCCATCTGGCGCATGTCACGGGTATGCAGGCGCTCGTACAGCTGGCCGGCCAGGATGAACAGCGCGGCAGCGGACAGGCCGTGGGCCAGCATCTGGATCACCGCGCCTTGCAGGGCCTGCTGGCTGCCGGAATAGATACCGATCAGCACGAAGCCCATGTGCGAGACGCTGGAGAAGGCGACCAGGCGCTTGATGTCGGTTTGCGCAAAGGCCAGGAAGGCACCGTAGAAGATACCGATCAGGCCCAGGGTCATGGCGATTGGCGCAAACTCGGCCGAAGCGTTCGGGAACAGCGGCAGGGCGAAGCGCAGCAGGCCGTAGGCCGCAGTCTTCAGCAAGATACCGGCCAGGTCCACGGAACCTGCGGTCGGTGCCTGGGCGTGAGCGTCAGGCAGCCAGGAGTGGAACGGCACCACCGGCAGCTTCACCGCGAAGGCGATGAAGAAGCCCAGCATCAGCAGGTATTCGGTACCGGCTGGCAGTTCGGCCTTGAGCAGGTCGCTGTAGTTGAAGGTGATCACGCCGGTGTTGGTGTAGTTGACCAGCACCAGGCCGAGGATCGCCACCAGCATGATCAGGCCGCTGGCCTGGGTGAAGATGAAGAACTTGGTCGCCGCGTAGATCCGGGTCTTCTTGCCGTCCGACGAGCTGTGACCCCAGAGCGCGATGAGGAAGTACATCGGCACCAGCATCATTTCCCAGAAGAAGAAGAACAGGAACAGGTCCAGGGCCAGGAACACACCGACCACGCCGCCAAGGATCCACATCAGGTTGAGGTGGAAGAAGCCGACGTGACGCTGGATCTCTTTCCAGGAACACAGTACCGACAGCACACCGAGCAGGCCGGTGAGCAGGATCATCAGCAGCGACAGGCCGTCGAGGGCCAGGTGGATGCTGATGCCGAAACGCTGGATCCACTGGACTTTGTATTCCAGGGCCCAGGCAGGCTCGGCGCCCGGAGCGGGGGCCAGGGTGTAGTCGCCGTTACCCCACAGCCACAGGCCGATGCCGAGCAGAAGGGACATGGTCAGCAGCGCGATCCAGCGCGGCAGGGTGGCGCCGAAGCGCTCACCCAGCCAGCACAGGAAGCCGCCGATGAAGGGGATCAGGATCAGCCAAGGCAAAATCATGACGGGTTCGTTTCCTTTTGCAGGGTCGCAAGGTTCGCAAGGTTCATGGTCATACCGCGGCCACTACCACAGCGCCGAGTACCAGCACTGCGCCAACGGCGATCGAAGCGGTGTACCAGCGCAGCTGGCCGGTCTCGGTCTTGCTCATGGCGACGTGGCCGCCGCGAGCCAGGCGAGGGATCAGGCCGATGCTGCGGTCAACCGGATCCTTGCGCAGGATGTGGCTGATCAGCAGGTAAGGTTTGACGAACAGCTTGTCGTAGATCCAGTCGAAGCCCCAGGCGGCGAACCACCAGGCCGACAGGACACGACCGATACCGCTGTTGGCGACGGCGCTGACGAAGCGGCGCTTGCCCAGGAACAGCAGGGCCGACAGCAGGATACCGGCGATGGCGATGGCGCCCGAAGTGATCTCCAGCGCGTGCTTGGCTTCGCCACCGGCGTGGCCGGCGCTTTCAGGCAGCACACCTGCCAGCGGCGGGGTGATCCAGGCGCCGACGAAGGTCGACAGCACGATCAGCACGCCCAGCGGCAGCCAGTGGCTGATGCCGTGGCCAGCGTGGGCTTCGGTCTTGGCTTCGCCGTGGAAGGCGATGAAGATCAGGCGGAAGGTGTACAGCGAGGTCATGAACGCACCGACCAGGCCGGCGTACAGCAGGCCGGTGTTGCCGCTGGCGAAGGCTTCCCAGAGGATCTCGTCCTTGGAGTAGAAGCCCACGGTCACGATCGGCAGGGCAGCCAGGGCAGCGCCACCGACCACGAAGCTGGCGTAGGCCAGCGGCAGTTTCTTCCACAGGCCGCCCATCTTGAAGATGTCCTGCTCGTGGTGGCAGGCAACGATCACCGCACCGGAGGCAAGGAACAGCAGGGCCTTGAAGAAGGCGTGGGTCATCAGGTGGAAGATCGCCGCGTCCCAGGCGCCAACGCCCAGGGCCAGGAACATGTAGCCGATCTGGCTCATGGTCGAGTAGGCGAGGATACGCTTGATGTCGGTCTGCACCAGCGCGGCGAAGCCGGCCAGTACCAGGGTCACGCCACCGACCACCCCTACCAGGTGCAGGATGTCCGGCGCCAGCAGGAACAGGCCGTTGGTACGGGCGATCAGGTACACGCCCGCGGTCACCATGGTTGCCGCGTGGATCAGCGCGGAGACCGGAGTAGGGCCGGCCATCGCGTCGGCCAGCCAGGTCTGCAGTGGCAGCTGGGCCGATTTACCGACCGCACCACCCAGCAGCATCAGGGTTGCCAGCACCATCCAGGTGTCGCCAGCCTGGAACTTCTGCGGTGCCAGCACCAGCAGTTCCTGCACGTTCAGGGTACCCAGCTGGACGAACAGGATGAACAGGCCGATGGCCATGAACACGTCGCCGATACGGGTGACGATGAATGCCTTGAGTGCCGCGTTACCGTTGTTGCGGTTGCTGTAGTAGAAACCGATCAACAGGTACGAGCACAGGCCCACGCCTTCCCAGCCGAAGTAGATGAACAGCAGGTTGTCGCCCAGCACCAGGAACAGCATGCTGGCGATGAACAGGTTGGTGTACGCGAAGAAGCGCGAGTAACCGGCTTCGCCACGCATGTACCAGGAAGCGAACAGGTGGATCAGGAAGCCGACACCGGTGACAACGCCGAGCATGGTGACCGACAGGCCGTCCAGGTACAGGGTGAAGTTCGGCGCGAAGCCGTCCACCGACATCCACTGCCACAGCAGCTGGCTGTACGCGCCGCCTTCAGGCGGGGCGACATTGAATTGCCAGATGACGTAGGCGGCGGTGGCGGCCGAAAGGCCTACCGAGCCGACGCCGATCAGGGCGGACAGGTTCTCCGAGAACCGCCCGCGCGAGAACGACAGCAGCAGGAAGCCGACGAGGGGGAAGACGAAAGTCAGGAAGAGAAGGTTCATCCGCGCATCTCACTGGCAGCATCGATGTCGAGAGTGTGGAAGCGGCGATACAGCTGCAGCAGGATGGCCAGGCCAATACTGGCCTCGGCGGCTGCCAGGCTGATCACCAGAATGAACATCACCTGGCCGTCGGGCTGGACCCAACGGGCACCGGCGACGACGAACGCCAGGGCAGAGGCGTTCATCATGACTTCCAGGCTCATGAGCACGAAGAGGATGTTGCGGCGGACCATCAGGCCAACCAGACCTAAGCAGAACAGGATGCCGGCGACCGCCAGACCATGCTCGAGAGGGATAGCACCCATGATTTACTCCTTCGCCTCGTTGCGGCCCAGGTGGAAGGCGGTGACGGCCGCGGCCAGCAGCAGCATCGAAGCCAGTTCGACCACCAGCAGGTAAGGGCCGAACAGGCTGATGCCGACTTCTTTCGGGCCCACGGTGGTACCGCTGATGCCGGCTCCGCTCGGGGTGACGAACAGCACGTACAGCAGCTCCAGCAGCAGCAGGGCGGCGAGGATCACCGGCCCGGCCCAGATACCGGGCTTGAGCCAGCCCCGTTCCTGGGCGACCGAAGCCGGCCCGAGGTTGAGCATCATCACCACGAACACGAACAGCACCATGATGGCGCCGGCGTAGGCGATCACTTCCAGGGCGCCGGCGAACGGCGCACCCAGGGCGAAGAAGATCATGGCCACGGAAATCAGCGAAATGATCAGGTAAAGCAAGGCGTGCACGGGGTTGGTGCCGGTCACCACCCGAAGGGTGGAGACCACGGCGATCCCGGATGCGAAGTAGAAAGCGAATTCCATCTTTCTGTCCTTATGGGAGCAAGCTCTTCACGTTGATCGGCTCGGCTTCGTTCTGTGCAGAGCCCTTCGGCTTGCCAGCGATTGCCATGCCGGCAACACGGTAGAAGTTGTAGTCAGGGTTCTTGCCGGGGCCGGAGATCAGCAGATCTTCTTTCTCGTACACCAGGTCCTGACGCTTGAACTCGGCCATTTCGAAATCCGGAGTCAGCTGGATCGCGGTGGTCGGGCACGCTTCTTCACACAGGCCGCAGAAGATGCAGCGCGAGAAGTTGATGCGGAAGAACTCCGGGTACCAGCGGCCGTCCTCGGTCTCGGCCTTCTGCAGCGAGATGCAGCCGACCGGGCAGGCCACCGCGCAGAGGTTGCACGCTACGCAGCGCTCCTCGCCGTCGGGGTCGCGGGTGAGAACGATGCGGCCGCGGTAGCGCGGCGGCAGGTACACGGGTTCTTCGGGGTACTGCAGGGTGTCGCGCTTGCGGAACCCGTGGGAGAACACCATTGCCAGGCTGCGCAGCTGGGTGCCGGTGCCCTTAACGATGTCGCCGATATACTTGAACATGGGTCAAATCCTCACTGGGCCGCGACGGCTGGCGTGTTGTAGAGCACGATCGCAGCGGTCACCAGCAAATTGATCAGGGTCAGCGGCAGGCAGAACTTCCAGCTGAAGTCCATCACCTGGTCATAGCGTGGGCGCGGGATCGAGGCGCGCAGCAGGATGAACAGCATGATGAAGAACGCGGTCTTCAGCGCGAACCACAGGAACGACAGTTGCGGCAGGATGCCGAACGGACCGTGCCAGCCGCCGAAGAACAGGGTTACCAGCAGCGCCGAGATGAGGATGATGCCGATGTACTCACCGACGAAGAACATGCCCCATTTCATGCCGGCATACTCGATGTGGTAGCCGTCGGCCAGTTCCTGTTCCGCTTCTGGCTGGTCGAACGGGTGACGGTGAGTCACGGCGACGCCAGCGATGAAGAAGGTGCAGAAGCCGAAGAACTGCGGAATTATGAACCACAGGTTCTGGGCCTGGTATTCAACGATGTCGCGCATGTTGAACGAACCCACCTGCACCACCACGCCCATCAGCGCCAGGCCCAGGAAGACTTCGTACGACACGGTCTGTGCCGAGGCACGCAAGCTGCCCAGCAGGGCGTACTTGTTGTTCGACGACCAGCCGGCGAACAGCACCGCGTAGACCGACAGGCCGGCCATGGCGAAGAAGAACAGCAGGCCGATGTTCAGGTCGGCGACGCCCCAGGTCGGGGTGATCGGGATGACCACGAAGGCGATCAGCAGGGCGCTCATGGCCACTACCGGTGCCAGGGTGAAGATCACGCGGTCGACGAAGGGTGGGTTCCAGTCTTCCTTGAAGAACATCTTCAGCATGTCGGCAGCGATCTGGAACATGCCGAACGGGCCGACGCGGTTCGGACCGTAACGGTCCTGCCACCAGCCCAGCAGGCGGCGCTCGACGAAGCTGAGCAGCGCGCCGCAGACCACCACCGCCAGCAGGACCACGATGGCCCGCAGCACGGTCAGGATCACATCGATCACTTCGGGGGTGAACCAGCTCATTGTGCTGCCTCCTGCAGACCTTCGACGGATGCACCGAAGATGGCAGGCGGAATGCCGGCCAGGCCTTTCGGCAACGCGACCAGGCCAGCGCCCAGCTCTTCATTGATACGCAGCGGCAGGCGCAGGGCCACACCGGCAACGTTCAGGCTCAGCAGGGCACCGTCGTTGACGCCCAGGCGGTCGGCTTCGGACTTGGCGAGGGCCACGTAGGCTGCCGGGATGCGCTCTTGCACCGGGGCGGCGCGCGAGGAGCTTTCTTCGCTGCCGAACAGGTGGAAGAACGGCACGGCAGTCCAGGTACCACGGGCCGGGTTGAAGGCGCCCGGAATGGTATTGAACCAGTGCAGGCGGTCGCCTTGCGGTTCGATCAGGCGTACGCCCGGGTCACCTGCACGCAGGTGGCCACCGACCTCGTCCTGGAACTTGTTCCAGGCTTGCGGCGAGTTCCAGCCCGGCGACCAGGCGAACGGCACTTGCTGACGCGGTTCGGCCGAACCCGAGTAGCCTTCCATGGAGAAGGCGAACGCGGTGTCCTTGTCTTGCGGAGTACGCGGCTCGTGCACGCTGATGTTGGCGCGCATGGCGGTACGGCCGGAGTAGCGCAGCGGCTCACGGGCCAGTTTCATGCCCTTGATGCGGAACGCGGCGCTTGGCGCGGCGTTGACGATGCCGGCCAGTTGCGGGGCGGCTTCGGCGCAGGCGCTGGTGACGTGGTCCAGCTGGGTCCAGTCGACCGGCTTGTTCAGCAGGGTGGCACGCAGGGCGTGCATCCAGCGCCAGCCTTCGTGGATCTGGATGCTGCTGTCCAGGTATTGCGGGTCGAAGACCTGGAAGAAGCGCTGGGCGCGGCCTTCCTGGCTGACCAGGGTACCGTCGCCTTCGGCGAACGAGGCGGCCGGCAGCACCAGGTGGGCGCGGTCGACAGTCGGGGTTTTCGAGTGGTCGGCAACGATCACTACCTTGGCCGCGGCCAGGGCTGCATCGACCTTGGCGGCCGGTACGCGGGCGTACAGGTCGTTTTCCAGCACGACGATGGCGTCGGCCTTGCCACTGATGACCGCGTCCAGCGCGGCATCGACCGACTCGCCACCGAGCATGGCCAGGCCGAGGCTGTTGGCTTCAGGCACCACCAGGCTCAGCGAGCCGTTCTTCTCGCGCAGCTTCAGCGCCTTGGCGATGTTGGCGGCGGCTTCGATCAGCGCGGGGTCGGCCAGCGAGGTACCGGCTACGACCAGTGGGCGCTTGGCCGCGACCAGCGCGTCGGCGATGCGCTGGGCCAGGGCTTTCGCTTCGGCGTCCAGGCCTTCGACGGCAGGGGCGCTCGGGTCGATGGCGTGGGCCACGGCGAAACCGATGCGGGCCAGGTCGGCCGGGGCGGCGTGCACGCATTCTTCGGCGACGTCGTCCAGCTTGGTTTCAGCCAGCGAAGCGATGAACAGCGGGTACAGCGCGTGCTGGCCGATGTTCTTCACGGCGGCGTCGAGCCACGGCTGCACCTTCATCGCTTCGGCCATGGCCTCGGCCTTGCCCTTGGTGGCCTGGCGCACGGCCAGGGCGACGCGGGCAGCGGTCTGGGTCAGGTCTTCACCGAGCACGAACACGGCGTCGTGGTCTTCGATGTCGCGCAGGGTCGGGACCGGCAGCGGGCTGTTGTTCAGCACGTTCAGGGCCAGGCGTACGCGGGCCAGTTCGCCGGCTTCCATACCCGAGTAGAAGTACTCGGCACCGACCAGCTCACGCAGGCCGTAGTTGCTTTCCAGGCTGGCGCGTGGCGAGCCGATACCGACGATGGTACGGCCGCGCAGCAGGTCGGCGGCCTTGTCCAGGGCGGCGTCCAGGCCCAGCTTGGTGCCGTCGGCCAGGTGTGGCTGGCGTGGGCGATCCTTGCGGTTGACGTAGCCATAGCCGAAGCGGCCACGGTCGCACAGGAAGTACTGGTTTACCGAGCCGTTGAAGCGGTTTTCCACCCGACGCAGTTCGCCGTAGCGCTCGCCCGGGCTGATGTTGCAGCCGCTGGAGCAGCCGTGGCAGATGCTCGGGGCAAACTGCATGTCCCACTTGCGGTTGTAGCGCTCGGAGTGGGTCTTGTCGGTGAACACGCCGGTCGGGCAGACCTCGGTCAGGTTGCCGGAGAATTCGCTTTCCAGCACGCCGTCTTCGACGCGGCCGAAGTACACGTTGTCGTGGGCGCCGTAAACGCCCAGGTCGGTACCACCGGCATAGTCCTTGTAGTAGCGCACGCAGCGGTAGCAGGCGATGCAGCGGTTCATCTCATGGGCGATGAACGGGCCGAGGTCCTGGTTCTGGTGGGTACGCTTGGTGAAACGGTAGCGGCGCTCGTTGTGGCCGGTCATTACCGTCATGTCCTGCAGGTGGCAGTGACCGCCTTCCTCGCACACCGGGCAGTCGTGCGGGTGGTTGGTCATCAGCCATTCGACGACGCTGGCGCGGAACGCCTTGGACTCTTCATCGTCGATGGAGATCCAGGTGCCGTCGGAGGCAGGGGTCATGCAGGACATGACGATACGACCGCGGGTGTCGTTCTCGTCGGTGTACTGCTTGACCGCGCACTGCCGGCAGGCGCCAACGCTACCAAGCGCCGGGTGCCAGCAGAAATAAGGGATGTCGAGGCCGAGCGACAGACAGGCCTGTAACAGGTTGTCTGCACCGTTGACTTCGAGCGCTTTGCCGTCTACGTGGATAGTGGCCATTGTTCAAAGTTCTTCGTTGGCCCGCGTGAGCGGGCGTGGCTAATGGAAATCGGTGAGCTTGCGACACGCCACGATTTCTCGGGCCTGCCGGCAAGCTGGCGAGTGGCACGGACCACCCGCCTTAATCATCTTGTTATGCGCCGACCACGATCGGCCCGGCCTGGATTGGCTTGGCCAGGTCGGGGCGCAGGGCATCGCCAGCCGCAGCTGGAGCGACACCGGCCTCGAACTCGGACCGGAAGTATTTGATGGCACTGCCCAGCGGCTCGACGGCACCCGGTGCGTGAGCACAGAAGGTACGGCCAGGGCCGAGGAAGTTGACCAGGCCCAGCAGCGTCTCGATGTCTTCGGCGCGGCCCTGGCCTTTCTCCAGTGCGCGCAGCATCTTCACGCTCCATGGCAGGCCGTCACGGCATGGGGTGCACCAGCCGCACGATTCGCGGGCGAAGAACTCTTCCATGTTGCGCAGCAGCGAAACCATGTTGATGCTGTCGTCCACCGCCATTGCCAGACCGGTACCCATACGGGTGCCGACCTTGGCGATGCCGCCGGCGTACATCTGCGCGTCGAGGTGCTCGGGCAGCAGGAAGCCGGTACCGGCGCCACCTGGCTGCCAGCACTTGAGCTTGAAGCCGTCGCGCATGCCGCCGGCGTAGTCTTCGAACAGTTCGCGGGCGGTGACGCCGAAAGGCAGTTCCCACAGGCCCGGGTTCTTCACCTTGCCGGAGAAGCCCATCAGCTTGGTGCCGTGGTCTTCGCTGCCTTCACGGGCCAGCGACTTGTACCAGTCGTTGCCGTTGGCGACGATGGCCGGGACGTTGCACAGGGTTTCGACGTTGTTCACGCAAGTCGGCTTGCCCCACACGCCCACGGCGGCAGGGAAGGGCGGCTTGGAGCGCGGGTTGGCGCGGCGGCCTTCCAGCGAGTTGATCAGTGCGGTTTCTTCACCGCAGATGTAGCGGCCGGCACCGGTGTGCACGAACAGCTCGAAATCGAAACCGCTGCCGAGGATGTTCTTGCCCAGCAGGCCGGCGGCCTTGGCTTCCTCGATGGCGCGGTTCAGGTTCTTCGCTGCGGTGGTGTATTCGCCACGCAGGAAGATGTAGCCACGGTAGGCCTTCAGGGCGCGGGCGCTGATCAGCATGCCCTCGACCAGCAGATGGGGCTGTTGCTCCATCAGCATGCGGTCTTTCCAGGTATTCGGCTCCATTTCGTCCGCGTTGCACAGCAGGTAGCGGATGTTCATGGATTCGTCTTTGGGCATCAGGCCCCACTTCACGCCAGTGGGGAAGCCTGCACCACCGCGGCCCTTGAGGCCGGAGTCCTTGACGCTTTGCACGATGTCGTCGGCCGACATCTGCGCCAGCGCCTTGCGGGCGGCAGCGTAGCCGTTCTTCGATTCGTACTCGGCAAGCCAGACCGGCTCGCCGTCGTCACGCAGGCGCCAGGTCAGCGGGTGGGTTTCGGCCGTGCGCGCGATGCGGTTGGCCGGGCCGAAGGAAGTAATGGTCATACGTAACCCTCCAGCAATTTGGAAACGCCAGCCGGCTGCACGTCACCGAAGGTGTCGTCGTCGATCATCAGCGCCGGGGCCTTGTCGCAGTTGCCCAGGCAGCATACCGGCAGCAGGGTGAAGCGGCCGTCGGCGGTGGTCTGGCCCAGGCCGATGCCCAGTTCGCTTTGAATCTGGCTGACCACGGATTCATGGCCGCCGATGTAGCAGACCATGCTGTCGCACACGCGGATGATGTGGCGGCCGACCGGCTGACGGAAGATCTGGCTGTAGAAGGTGGCGACACCTTCGACGTCGCTGGCCGGGATGCCCAGTACTTCGCCGATGGCGTGGATGGCGCCGTCCGGCACCCAGCCACGTTCCTTCTGGACGATCTTCAGGGCTTCGATGGACGCCGCGCGCGGGTCCTCGTAGTGATGCATTTCGTGCTCGATGGCCGAGCGCTCGGTTTCGCTCAGGGCGAAACGGTCTGTCTGGATAAGCGTGCTGTTCATGCTTAGCGGTCCACGTCAGCCATAACGAAGTCGATACTGCCCAGGTACGCAATGAGGTCGGCGACCATGCTGCCTTTGATCACCGAAGGGATCTGCTGCAGGTGCGGGTAGCTCGGGGTACGGATCCGGGTGCGGTAGCTCATGGTGCCGCCATCGCTCGTCAGGTAGTAACTGTTGATGCCCTTCGTCGCTTCGATCATCTGGAACGACTCGTTGGCCGGCATGACCGGGCCCCACGAGACTTGCAGGAAGTGCGTGATCAAGGTTTCGATGTGCTGCAGGGTGCGCTCTTTCGGCGGCGGCGTGGTCAGCGGGTGATCCGCCTTGTACGGGCCTTCCGGCATGTTGCGCAGGCACTGGTCGATGATGCGGATACTCTGGCGCATCTCCTCGACACGGACCATGCAGCGATCGTAGGCATCGCCGTTGTGGGCCAGCGGTACTTCGAACTCGAAGTTCTCGTAACCGGAGTAGGGGCGGGCTTTACGCAGGTCGAAGTCGCAACCGGTGGCACGCAGGCCGGCACCGGTGGTACCCCAGGCCAGGGCTTCCTTGGTGTTGTACGCGGCAACGCCGATGGTACGGCCCTTGAGGATGCTGTTCTGCAGGGCGGCCTTTTCGTACTCGTCGAGGCGCTTGGGCAGCCATTCGACGAAGTCCTTGACCAGCTTGTCCCAGCCGCGCGGCAGGTCGTGGGCAACGCCACCGATGCGGTACCAGGCCGGGTGCAGGCGGAAACCGGTGATCGCTTCGATCACGGTGTACGCGCGCTGGCGGTCGGTGAAGGTGAAGAACACCGGGGTCATGGCGCCGACGTCCTGGATGTAGGTACCCAGGAACAGCAGGTGGCTGGTGATACGGAAGAACTCGGCCAGCATCACGCGGATGGTGTCGACCTTCTGTGGCACCTTGATGCCGGCCAGCTTCTCGACCGCGAGCACGTACGGCAGGTTGTTCATTACCCCGCCGAGGTAGTCGATACGG
Source organism: Pseudomonas sp. S1(2024) (assembly GCF_046557535.1). Taxonomy (NCBI): domain Bacteria; kingdom Pseudomonadati; phylum Pseudomonadota; class Gammaproteobacteria; order Pseudomonadales; family Pseudomonadaceae; genus Pseudomonas; species Pseudomonas sp. S1(2024). The sequence goes on along the minus strand of NZ_JBKGFP010000066.1, from coordinate 60,096 downwards.
TCGGTGTAGGGGATGAAGCTGTGCCAGGACTGGCGTTCGGCCATTTTTTCGGCGCCACGGTGGTGGTAGCCAATGTCCGGTACGCAGTCGACGATCTCTTCACCGTCCAGCTGCAGGACGATACGGAAGGCACCGTGCGCGGAAGGGTGGTTGGGGCCGAGGTTGAGGAACATGTAGTCCTCGTTGGCGCCCTGGCGCTTCATGCCCCAGGCTTCAGGGTTGAAGCGTGCCGATTCCTCTTCAAGCTGCTGCTTGGCCAGGGTCAGGCTGTAGGGATCGAACTCGGTGGCGCGGGCCGGGTAGTCCTTGCGCAGCGGGTGGCCTTCCCAGGTGGGCGGCATCATGATGCGGCTGAGGTGCGGGTGGCCGGCAAAGTCGATGCCGAACATGTCCCAGACTTCGCGCTCGTACCAGTTGGCGTTCGGCCAGATACCGGTCACGGTCGGCAGGTTCAGGTCGCCTTCGCTGAGCGACACCTTGATCATCACATCGCTGTTACGCTCGATCGAAAGCAGGTGGTAGAACACGCTGAAGTCGGCGGCTGGCAGGCCGCGGCGCTGGGTGCGCAGGCGCTCGTCGACGCCGTGCAGGTCGTACAGCATGCTGTAGGGCTTGGCTACGCCGCGCAGGAAGCTGAGCACTTCCTTGAGCTGCTCGCGCTTGACCCACAGCACGGGCATGCCGGTGCGGGTTTCCTGGGCGACGAATGCTTCGGCGCCAAAACGGTTGTGCAGTTCGACGACCACATCCTGGTCGTCAGCCTTGTAGGGCGGAATAAAAATAGCGTTGTCCGCTGTCATGGTCTCGGTCGCTTTGGGTCAACGTTAAGAATGAAGCCAGGCCGCCGGCTCCAGGGGAGCGGGCGGCAGGTCGCTGGATCAGACTTCGTCGGGGCTGCGCAGGTTGGTTACTGCAATGCGCTGCTCACGACGCAGGTCTTTCTGGGCTGGCATCTCGGCACGGTAAATACCTTGATCACCAACAACCCAGGAAAGCGGGCGTCGTTCTTGGCCGATCGACTCCTGCAGCAGCATCAAGCCTTGCAGGAAAGCCTCAGGGCGTGGCGGGCAGCCGGGCACATAGACGTCCACGGGGAGGAACTTGTCGACCCCCTGAACGACCGAGTAGATGTCGTACATGCCGCCGGAGTTGGCGCACGAACCCATGGAGATTACCCATTTCGGCTCGAGCATCTGCTCGTACAGGCGCTGGATGATCGGCGCCATTTTGACGAAGCAGGTACCGGCGATGACCATGAAGTCGGCCTGACGCGGCGATGCCCGGATGACTTCGGCGCCGAAGCGGGCGATGTCGTGGGGTGCCGTGAAGGCCGTGGTCATTTCCACGTAGCAGCAGGACAGGCCGAAGTTGTACGGCCAGAGGGAGTTCTTGCGACCCCAGTTGACCGCGCCACGCAGCACATCTTCAAGCTTGCCCATGAAGATGTTCTTGTGGACCTGGTCCTCCAGCAGTTGATCGGTGACGGTTTCCCGTTCACCGACCGGGTACTGCTCGTTGGGCGCATCCGGATCGATTCTGGTGAGATTGTATTGCATGCCAAAGCCTCATTGTTTCAGCTTCGCTTGCCGCTTGCGGCGACCTTCGGGAGCCCAATCAAGTGCCCCGACGCGCCATAGGTAGACAAGACCAGCCAACAGAATTGCTATGAAAACGAGTGCTTCGACGAATCCGGTCCAGCCGCTTTCGCGGACGGACACAGACCATGCAAAGAGAAAGAGGGCTTCGATATCGAAGATCACGAACAGCATCGCGACCAGATAGAATTTGGCGGACAGGCGCAGGCGGGCGCTGCCGACGGGCAGCATGCCGGATTCGAAGGGTTCGTTCTTGGCGCGGCCCCAGGCCTTGCTACCGAGCAGGCTGGACAGGCCGAGCATGAAGGCGCACAGGCCGACGACACCCAGAAGGAAGATGGCAAAGCCCCAGTTGTGGGCGATGAGTCCTGCCGAATCGGACATGCTAGAGATCCTTATACAGAGACCCAGCTCTGCAGTCTGAAATAAGTGTAGAGCGGCGACCTGGTGTCGCACATGCAGTGACCAAATGTCGCAGCTGAATCAATCGCGCTGATTTTATGGGTAAACCCCGTGCAAGTAAAATTTCTGTAGCAAATTTATTCGTAGGATTAAGTACAAAAGCCGCTTGTAACTGGCTGAAAGCCTTGAGATTCGGGCATTGCGTGCGGTTTTGTTAATTATGTTTCCTGCGAATGGTAACGAATTGCAAGTTTCGAAATGATAATTAATATCATTTGATCTGATGTCTGATATTTCCGTTGTTCTGTGTCTTGTAAAGTTCATCTGGCGATTCCCCCTACTTGCAAATGCAAAAAACGCCTGTTCTAGCATCTTCTGACGCCGCTTGCCCCGCCCTGGGTCAATACTTTACCGATTGAGCGATGACTGGCTGATGAAGCGATCGCCCATTGGCCGAGCCAGTAGGTGAGGATGATCAGGTACGGCGCGGCGGCGAACGGGCTGACGAAGCGGTCGATACCGATCAGGCTGTCGGAGAGCACGAACAGGCAGGCGCCGAGCGCGGCGAGCCCGCCACAGGCCAGGGCGCGCCAGAGCATGGCGCTGATGGCCAAGGCGTAGAGCACGACCGGGATCAGTAGTGGGCCGAGGCCGTGGCTGGCCAGTACGCCGAGCAGAGTGATGCCGGTGATGCCGCTCAGCAGCAGTGCGGGCAGGGCTGGGCGCAGGGTCTGGCTGCAATAGGCGCGCAGGTAGGCCAGGTGGGCGCAGAGGAAGGCAGCAAGGCCGAACACGAACAGGTCGGCGGGGATGGCCAGCAGGATGTCGCCGAGTACCGAGAAGGCCAGGCCGAGGGTGATCCAGCGGCGATAAGGTGTGGCAGGGGTGCTGCGCAGCCAGGCGATCAGGGTCAGTACCGGGATCGGTTTGGCCAGGAGGGCGAGCAGGGTGCTGTCGCTGGCCAGTGCATATATATAGAGGGCGGCGGCGGTCAGGGCGAGAATCATCAGGTGGCTTGGACGAAGCATGGGCAGTCCTTGCGGCTGTGCTGCCTCAAGCATAGACCTGATCCAGGGTTTTGCTTCCTTCTGTACCGGCCCTTTCGCGGGTAAACCCGCTCCTACAACGATAGGTGGTCCATGTAGGAGTGGGTTTACCCGCGAATAGGCCGGTGCAGGCGCTGCCGAAGTGCGGCATAAAACAGATTTGTCCCCTTCCATGTAGGCCATTTCCCAAACATACTCCTGCCGCGCATTTTCCGTTGCCGCTGCTCAGGCAGCGCTCTAGTCTCGGCATGTCGTTGCTCATCAACGATACAGCTTTGACAGGCTGTGACGGTAAATAGTGTGCGGCTCGCCCTTATGGTGGCTGTGCGTGCGGGCACGCTTGCGTGCGCCGGAACTTAGCTATTTCCGCCGGTCTGTCAACCCACGTACAGCTGCCACCCTTCTGTTTGACAGCAGGCGGGTGCCCGGCCATAGAAGGTAAATAGCTATGCTGAAAGTTGTCCCCGATCCACCCCACAACCCCCATTCCCTCGAAGACACCCTGATCCAGGCCACCGACTACGCACTGTGCGCGGCGACCGTGGTGCATCAGGCCTTGCTGCTGCAGCCCAAATCCCCGGCTTCGATCCTGATGATGACCTCGATGCATGAGCTGGAGGCGCTGCGGGCTTTGCTTGAGTCGGCATTGGTTCAGGTGCAGATGCCCGCAGAGCCCAGGACTTCACACTAGGGCTGATTAATGTGTTGCCAGGGCCGGTCCTTTCGCGGGCACGCCCGCTCCCACAGGATCACCACAGCCTTCAAGGTTTGTACTGTACCTGTGGGAGCGGGCGAGCCCGCGAAGAGGCCGGCCCTGGCAGTCGAGAGTTTTCAGGGGAATGATCAATGACAACAGAAGACACCCAGTTCACCGTCGGCAAAACCACCTTCTACCAAGGTGAAAACGGTACTCACCCACTGTTCCGCATCGAGCCCGGCATTCCTTGTCGGGATGCCCGCGAGCAGTCCTCGGAGCTGATGGGCTATGTGCGCGAACTGACCATCACCGGCCTGATGGATGAGAAACCCATGATGATCTGGGCCGCCCACTATCTGAGCGCGATGGCCAAGGCACTGATGGATGATGCCGAGCTGGGCATGAAGCACTGAGGTATTGCAGGGCTTCGCAATTGCTTTGTAGGAGCGGCCTTGTGTCGCGAAAGGGCCGCAGAGCGGCCCCGGGATTTAAGCATCGAGGCAAAGAAAGCTGGGGCCGCTTTGCAGCCCTTTCGCGACACAAGGCCGCTCCTACAGGTTCCGTATATTCCTGGGTACAGACCAAAAAGAAAGGCCCGGGGCTTCAACAAGCCTCGGGCCTTTCCTCAACAGCAACCCACTATCAGTGGAACTGCTCTTCCTCGGTCGAACCGGTCAGTGCAGTCACCGACGATGCACCACCCTGAATCACGGTGGTCATGTCGTCGAAGTAGCCAGTGCCCACTTCCTGCTGGTGCGCCACGAAGGTGTAGCCTTTGTTGGCGTCAGCAAATTCCTGCTCCTGCAGCTTCACGTAGGCGGTCATGTCGTTGCGGGCGTAGTCGTGCGCCAGGTTGAACATGCCGTGCCACATGTTGTGGATGCCGGCCAGGGTGATGAACTGGTGCTTGTAGCCCATTGCCGACAGCTCGCGCTGGAACTTGGCGATGGTCGCGTCGTCCAGGTTCTTCTTCCAGTTGAAGGAAGGCGAGCAGTTGTACGACAGGATCTGGTCCGGATACTCCTTCTTGATCGCTTCGGCGAAGCGGCGGGCTTCGTCCAGGTCCGGCTTGGCGGTTTCGCACCAGATCAGGTCGGCGTACGGCGCGTAGGCCAGGCCGCGGGCGATGGCCTGGTCGAGGCCGGCGCGTACCTTGTAGAAGCCTTCACGGGTGCGCTCGCCAATCACGAACGGCTGGTCGTACGGGTCGCAGTCGCTGGTCAGCAGGTCGGCGGCGTTGGCGTCGGTACGGGCCAGGATGATGGTCGGCACGCCCGATACGTCAGCTGCCAGGCGCGCGGCCACCAGCTTTTGCACGGCTTCCTGGGTCGGTACCAGTACCTTGCCACCCATGTGGCCGCATTTTTTCACCGAGGCCAGCTGGTCTTCGAAGTGCACACCGGCGGCGCCTGCTTCGATCATGTTCTTCATCAGCTCGTAGGCGTTCAGTACGCCACCGAAACCGGCTTCGGCGTCGGCCACGATCGGTGCGAAGTAGTCGATGTAGCCATCGTCGCCCGGGTTCTTGCCGGCTTTCCACTGGATCTGGTCGGCGCGGCGGAAGGCGTTGTTGATGCGCTTGACCACGGTCGGTACCGAGTCGACCGGGTACAGCGACTGGTCAGGGTACATGGACTCGGCCGAGTTGTTGTCGGCGGCAACCTGCCAGCCGGACAGGTAGATGGCCTGGATGCCGGCCTTGACCTGCTGCACTGCCTGGCCGCCGGTCAGGGCGCCCATGCAGTTGACGAAATCTTTTTCTGGGCGGAAGGACGGGTGGGCACCTTCGGTGACCAGCTTCCACAGTTTTTCTGCACCCAGGCGGGCCAGGGTGTGCTCCGGCTGCAGGGAGCCACGCAGGCGAACGACATCAGCGGCGGTGTAGGTACGGGTCACGCCTTTCCAGCGCGGGTTCTCGGCCCAGTCTTTCTCGAGGGCTGCAATTTGCTGTTCGCGTGTCAGTGCCATGGAAATAAACCTCGTCGCATCGATCTTGGGGTAATTGTGCTGATGCTCGGAGCAGATCAGGAGCTGGCGGCTGTCCTGTTCGCAGGAGTGCGGCGGCGAACGCGAAGGCTCGAAGGGGAAGGGTGTGCAGGCCAGGCGAAAGGGTGCTCCGGCAGGTCGGCTCGTGGTTGCCTTGCTGCGGTGCTACGCGATTGCCAGTACTGCGGTGATGCGCTTCCGTCCCTCGGGACAACTTCTTCGTTGCAGTCGCAATCCCGTCGAACCGCCTTGTGGGCCGTATAGACACGAGACGCCTCCAGGGGTGGGAGGAGCGCGCCTCGAAGGCCCTTGCCAGGGCCCCTGATTAGCGGGAGCGAGGCCATCATGCCCTTTGGAAAAAGACCCTGTCAAATGTTTTGTAGTGGTTTTTTTCACTTACTACATCTTTGGTCTAATGCGACTTGGCAGTCAGTTTCAAGGCCTTTGGTCGAGGCCTTGAATTGCCTGGGATCAGTCGAGAAGGTCGACTTTGACGCGCAAAGTCATGTTTTCACCCCGTTGGGTGCTGTAACTGTGGCTTGATGCGCTACGGTCGGCTTGGCTCTGCTGGTTGTAGCCCGCCAGTGTGATCCATTCTCCGAGCTTGCCGGTGATGGTCGTGTCGGTGCTTTGCACTTTCACTACATCAGCACGTTCCTGGCTGATGCGGTCATTATTGGTGCTTATTTGCAGACGAACCGTATCGCCACTCAAGCTGGGGGTGACGTAGAAACCCTGGGTCACGTTGCGGTATTCGGTATTGCTCTGGATGCGCCCGTAGCCGTCGGTGCTGGTGCTGGTGATCGGGATGCTCTGGCCAATCTGGATCAGCGCCGGCTGGCCTTCGCTGGCCTGAATCTGCTGCATGCCGCCGTCACGGTTGCTGGTGCCATAGTGGATGACGCGCGCGTTGCCACGGTTGTCCTGGAAGTTGCTGTCGTTGTTGTCGACGCTGATCAGCAGGCGCTTGGGTGCAGTATCCAGTTGTTGCAGCAGGGTGCGCAGGTCGTCGATGCGTTCGGGGCTGGCGTTGACGATCAGCTTGTTCTCGAAGGCGCTGACCGTGCCGTCCTTGCCGATGAATGCCTGGGCGGCGGGCAGCAGTTCGGCGCTGCTGCGGTGTTGTAGCGGCAATACCTCGGTGGCGGCCTGGGCAGTGAGGCTGGCGGCCAGTAGCAAGGCGGCGAATTGGGGGCGTAGCGGCATGTCCATGATCTCCGCAGGTGGAATGTTCATGATGGCAAATTTGCCCAGCTTCTGCTGGTTTCACGTTACAGATCCCCTTGAGCGGTGGCCGCTGTCAGACAAATTCCGTAACATCGCGCCCCTTGTTTTTGTACCGTTCGCCCGGATTGCCTCACAGGATGCCCATGAAACCCGCCCGACTTCGCGCCGACGTGCTCGCCGGCCTGACCACCTCGTTCGCCTTGGTGCCCGAGTGCATCGCCTTTGCCCTGGTGGCTCACCTGAACCCGCTGATGGGCCTGTATGGCGCCTTCATCATCTGCACCCTGACGGCGCTTTTCGGTGGTCGACCGGGGATGATTTCCGGTGCCGCCGGCTCGATGGCGGTGGTGATCGTTGCGCTGGTGGTGCAGCACGGTGCGCAGTACCTGCTGGCCACGGTTTTGCTGGGCGGCGTGGTGATGATCCTGTTCGGCTTGTTGCGCCTGGGCAAGCTGGTGCGGTTGGTGCCGTACCCGGTGATGCTCGGCTTCGTCAACGGCCTGGCCATCGTTATCGCCTTGGCCCAACTGGAACACTTCAAGGAGGGCGGGCACTGGCTCAGCGGTACGCCGCTGTACCTGATGATTGGACTGGTGGCGCTGACCATGGCGGTGGTCTACGTGCTGCCGAAGTTGACCCGTACGGTGCCGCCAGCGCTGGTGGCGATCCTTGGCGTTGGTTTGCTGGTGTACCTGCTTGGCCTGCCCACACGCACCCTGGGCGATATGGCGCGCATCGCCGGTGGCCTGCCGCAGCTGGCCCTGCCGGACGTGCCGTGGAACCTCGAGACCCTCAAGATCATCGCCCCCTATGCGGTGCTGATGGCCATGGTCGGCCTGCTTGAGACCCTGCTTACGCTCAACCTGACCGATGAAATCACCGAGAGCCGTGGCTACCCGGACCGCGAGTGCGTGGCGCTGGGCGCGGCCAACATGGTTTCCGGCCTGTGCGGTGGCATGGGTGGTTGCGCGATGATCGGCCAGACCATGATCAACCTCAGCTCCAATGGCCGTGGTCGGCTGTCGGGTGTGGTGGCCGGGGTGATGGTCTTGCTTTTCGTGCTGTTCCTGTCGCCGCTGATCGAGCGTATTCCGCTGGCGGCGCTGGTCGGGGTGATGTTCGTGGTGGCGCAGCAAACCTTTGCCTGGGCGTCTTTGCGGGTGCTGCACAAGGTGCCGCTGAGCGATGTGCTGGCGATCATTGCGGTGACCGTGGTCACCGTGTTCACCGACCTGGCCGTGGCCGTGCTGTTCGGCATCGTCATCGCGGCGGTGAACTTTGCCTGGCAGCATGCGCGGGAGCTGTATGCCGACAGCCATGAGGATGCAGAGGAGGGCAAGCATTACCAGGTGCATGGCACGCTGTTCTTTGCCTCGACTACGGTGTTCCTGAACCAGTTCGACCCGGCTAACGACCCGGCCAAGGTGACCCTGGATTGCCAGCATTTGAGCTTTGTCGATTATTCGGCGATTGCGGCGTTGAAGACCTTGCGGGAGCGGTATGCGAGGGCGGGCAAGCAGTTGCGGGTGGTGCATTTGTCCGAGCGCTGCAAGAAGCTGCTGAAGCGGGCTGGGGAGCAGCACTGAGAAGGGTTGGTGCCTGTGCTGGCCTCTTCGCGGCTAAAGCCGCTCCTACAGGGGGTATGCATTCCCTTTGGGAGCGGCTTTAGCCGCGAAGAGGCCAGCACAGGCGAACGAATCACTCCCCGCGGTTCTTCTTGACGATGGCATCGGCAATGCTCGCCGGTGCCTCGGCATAACGGGTGAACTCCATCGAGAAGCTGGCCCGGCCCTGGGTCATGGAGCGCATCGAGGTGGCATAGCCGAACATCTCGCCCAGCGGCACCTCGGCACGGATCACCTTGCCGGCCGGTGTTTCGTCACCGTCCTGGATCATCCCGCGGCGCCGGCTCAGGTCGCCGAGGATGTCACCCTGGTACTCCTCCGGGGTCACCACTTCCACCTTCATCACCGGCTCCAGCAACACCGCCCCACCTTTCTGCGACAGCTGCTTGGTGGCCATCGAGGCGGCGATCTTGTAGGCCATTTCGTTCGAATCGACATCGTGGTACGAGCCGTCGTACACCGCCGCCTTCAGGTTGATCAGCGGGTAGCCGGCCAGCACGCCGTTCTTCATCTGCTCCTCGATGCCTTTCTGGATAGCCGGGATGTATTCGCGTGGTACCACGCCGCCAACGATCTCGTTGATGAACTCCAGGCCTTCCTTGCCCTCGTCGCCGGGGGCGAAGCGGATCCAGCAGTGGCCGTACTGGCCCCGGCCGCCGGACTGGCGGACGAAGCGGCCCTCGATCTCGCAGGTGTTGCGGATTTTCTCTCGGTAGGCCACCTGTGGCTTGCCAATGTTGGCCTCGACGTTGAACTCGCGGCGCATGCGGTCGACGATGATGTCCAGGTGCAACTCGCCCATGCCCGAGATAATGGTCTGGCCGGTCTCCTCGTCGGTGCGCACGCGGAATGACGGGTCCTCCTGGGCCAGCTTGCCCAGGGCGATGCCCATTTTTTCCTGATCGGCCTTGGTCTTTGGCTCCACCGCCACGGAAATTACCGGGTCGGGGAAGTCCATGCGCTCGAGGATGATCGGCTTGTCCATGTCGCACAGGGTGTCGCCGGTGGTCACGTCCTTCATGCCGATCAGCGCGGCGATGTCGCCGGCGCACACATCCTTGATTTCAGCCCGCTGGTTGGCATGCATCTGCACCATGCGGCCGATGCGTTCCTTCTTGCCCTTGACCGAGTTGAGCACCGCGTTGCCGGAGCTGAGCACGCCGGAGTACACCCGGGCGAAGGTCAGGGTGCCGACGAACGGGTCGGTGGCGATCTTGAATGCCAGGGCCGAGAACGGCTCACTGTCGTCGGCGTGGCGCTCCAGGTGCTTTTCTTCGTCATCCGGGTCGGTGCCCTTGATGGCCGGGATCTCCGACGGGGCGGGCAGGTAGTCGATGACCGCGTCGAGCATCAGCGGCACGCCCTTGTTCTTGAACGACGAGCCTAGAATGGTCGGCACGATCTCGTTGTTCAAGGTGCGTTTGCGCAGGCCGGCCTTGATCTCTTCGATGCTTAACGCTTCGCCTTCGAGAAACTTGGTGAGCAGTTCGTCATCGGCCTCGGCCGCTGCCTCGACCATGTGCGCGCGCCATTCGTCGGCCAGCGCCTGCAGCTCGGCAGGGATGTCTTCTTCGCGGTAGCTGGTGCCCTGGTCGGCATCGTTCCAGTAGATGGCCTTCATCTTCACCAGGTCGATCTGGCCGATGAAGTTCTCTTCGCTGCCGATGGCCAGCTGGATCGGCACCGGATGGTGGCCCAGGCGCTGATCGATCTGCTTGACTACGCGCAGGAAGTCGGCGCCCTGGCGGTCCATCTTGTTGATGTAGGCCAGGCGCGGCACGTGGTACTTGTTGGCCTGGCGCCATACGGTCTCGGACTGCGGTTCGACCCCGTCCGCGCCGCTGAACACCACTACCGCGCCATCGAGCACGCGCAGCGAGCGCTCCACCTCGATGGTGAAGTCGACGTGGCCCGGGGTGTCAATGATGTTGAAGCGATACTTGTGGGCGAACTGCTTGGTCGAGCCCTGCCAGAAGGCAGTGGTCGCCGCCGAGGTGATGGTGATACCGCGCTCCTGCTCCTGGGCCATCCAGTCCATGGTCGCGGCACCATCGTGCACTTCGCCCATCTTGTGGTTGACCCCGGTGTAGAACAGGATCCGCTCGGTGGTCGTGGTCTTGCCGGCGTCCACGTGGGCGACGATACCGATATTGCGGTACAGCTCGATGGGCGTTGTACGGGCCATGGCGGACTACCTGCGGATGAGCGGATTCTCCCACGGTAGCAGAACGGGAGAATCCTGCTTTACCGCCGGGCCGTCAGTCGGCCTGGGCTTGCAGCTGCCACTGGCCATCCACTTCGCGGGCCAGGCCGCTGGCTGGCAGCAGGGCCAGCAGGCGCGTGTGCAGGGCGGCTTCGGTGAAGGTCTTGAGGGTGGCCAGGTCCAGTGCGCCGACCAGGTTGAGATCGGCCTTGGTGTACGAAAGCCAGGCCTTTTTCAGGGCCTGGGCGACGTCGCTGCCGGAGGTGCTGGCAAAGCGGCGGTGCCATTGGCGGCCGTCGAAGGTGAAGGTGTGGGCGTGGCTGTAGGTGCCTTGGTCGCCCCCTTCGGTGCAGCGATGGCAACGGCACGGGCCTTCGCCGAAGGCGTTGCGCAGGTAGCTGTTGAAGTCCACCACGGGCTTGAGGGACAGGCGTTTGTCGACTTCGAACAGGTCGGCGATCAGGGGTTCTTCGGCGCTCACTCGGGATCCTCGTGTGGTGTGGCGTGCATCGGCGGGCACCCTAACAGATCGGGCCCTTCAGATCACCTTTTGCAGGCCCGGCCTCTTCGCGGGCTCGCCCGCTCCCACAGGGACCGCACATTGCCCAAGGCGTGCGCAGTACCTGTGGGAGCGGGCGTGCCCGCGAAGAGGCCGGTAGAGACAATGGAGATCACCTGCCGTACTCTACGCGCCCATACGCCTACACACCCACTGAGGTAACCCCGCTTGAGCACCAAGTACCCGTACATCGCCACCATCACCATCAGCGCCGAAGACCGTGGCGGCGACGCCGAGGCCTCGGAAAACCCCAATATGCGCGTTGGCCTGGAAGCGGTGACCGAAACGCTGAAGAAGGTGCATTTCGTCGGTACGCTCGCAGCCCCCGAAAAGAACGCCACGCACATCTGCGTGACCCTGGAGAACGGCCTGACCTACTACGGCCCGATCGTCAACGGGCACGCCGAACTCGAAGGCGGCTGGATTGCCTTCGAGTCCGACATGCTCACTCCCGCAGAGCTGGGCTTGTAAGTATCAGTTCAGCTCGGCCAGGCACTGCTCGAGGATATCCAGGCCTTCCTCGAGCACTTCGGCTTCGATGGTCAGCGGTGCCAGCAGGCGGATGATGTGCCGCGCCTTGCCGCTGGGCATCAGCAACAGGCCCTTGGCCCGCGCCGCTTCCATCACCTTGGCCAGTTGCGCCGGTGCCGGGCTGCCGTCGGCATTGACGAACTCGATCCCGCGCATCGCGCCGACGCCGGTGAGGCGGCCGATGAACGGGCTCAGTCCCGAGGCCTTCCAATGCTCGAAGCGGCGCACGATTGCCTGCTCCTGGCGCTCACCCCAGGTAGCGACGGCCTCGTCGGTCATCTGCGCCAGGCTGGCCAGGGCCGCTGCGCAGGCGATCGGGTTGCCTGAGTAGGTGCCACCCAGGCCGCCCTTGGGCAGTGCTGCCATCAACTCCTTGCGCCCGACCACCGCACCCAGCGGCATGCCGCCGGCAATGCTCTTGGCCAACAGCAGCAGGTCGGGCTCGATGCCCAGACGCGGGAAGGCGAAGCGCTGGCCGGTGCGGCCGAAGCCCGACTGGATCTCGTCGATGATGATCAGGATACCGCGCTCGTCGCAGAAGCGGCGCAGGGCCTGGGCGAAGGCTGGGTCAAGGGCGAGGAAGCCGCCTTCGCCTTGCACCGGCTCGAAAATGAACGCCGCGACGTCCTCCACTGCCAGTTCGACGCTGAACAGGCGGTCCATGGCCTTGAGGGCCTGTTCGCAGGTAACCCCGGTGTCGGCGCTGGGGTAGGGCAGGTGGTACACCGGCCCCGGCAGCTCACCGACCCGCTGCTTGTACGGGGCGACCTTGCCGTTGAGGTTCAGGGTGGCCAGGGTGCGACCGTGGAAGCCGCCGTCGAAGGCGATGATGGCGCGTTTGCCGGTGGCACCACGGGCCACTTTCAGGGCGTTTTCCGCAGCTTCCGCACCGCTGTTGGTGAGCATGCCGGCCAATGGGTAGCTGACCGGTACGAATTGGCTCAGTTGTTCCATCAGCGCCAGGTATGGGCCATGGGGGGCTGCGTTGAAGGCGTAGTGGGTAAGGCGAGCGGCCTGGGCCTGGATCGCCTCGACCACGGCCGGGTTGCAGTGGCCCAGGTTGAGTACACCGATACCGCCGACGAAGTCGATGTAACGTTTGCCGTCGGTGTCCCAGACTTCGGCATTACGGCCATGGGAAAGTGTGATCGGGTGAACGATGGCAATGGATTGGCTGATACTTTCCTGGTTCATGGGCACGCGGACCTTTGTTCGAATTTCTTATTATCCAAGCGTGTTGGCAGGTTATTCCGCAAACGAATTATTCGATTGCGGTCATTCCCTGGATTCGTGAACTGGCTGATTTTTGTATCTGCCATTCCGGCCCTATCGCCGGCAAGCCAGCTCCCACAGGTAAGGCACAGGTCTTGATGGCTGTGGAGTACTTGTGGGAGCTGGCTTGCCGGCGATAGGGCCAGTGCAGGAAGTAATCAATCCCCCTCGGCCACCCGCTCCCGAATCCACTGCACGAAGGCCCTGATCTTGGGCACTTCGGCCGCATGCTCGGCATGGGCGATGAAGTGCCGGCCATTGCTCGCCACCGGGTGGTCCCAGGCCACCACCAGCTTGCCCTCGCTCAGCTCTTCGGCCACCAGGTAGCGCGGAATCAGGGCGATGCCGCAGCCGGCAATGGCCGCGCGGATGCACAGGTAGAACGTGTCGAAGCGGGGGCCGTGGTAGCTGTTCTGGCTATGCAGCCCCAGCCCCAGGAACCATTCGTGCCAGGCCTCCGGGCGCGACACGCACTGCAGCAGGCGGTGTTCGGTCAGCGCCTGGGCGCTGTCGAACCGGTGGTTGGCCAGCAGCTGCGGGCTGCACACTGGCACCACTTCCTCGCTGAACAGTTCGATGCAGGTTGCCCCGGGCCAGGTGCCCTGGCCGAAGAAAAACGCAATGTCGGCCTTGGCCTGCACCAGGTCGAACGGCTCCAGCTCATTGCGGATATCCAGGTGAATGCGCGGGTAGCGGTCGCCAAAACCCTTCAGCCGGGGTACCAGCCAGCGCGCGCCGAAGGTGGGCTGGGTGGCGATGCGCAGCACTTCGGTCTCGTCGCCGTAGCTGAGGATGTAGCGGCTGGAAATGTCGATCTGGGTGAGGATCTTGTTCACTTCGGTGAGGTACAGCGCGCCAGCCGGGGTCAGGTGCAGGCGCCGGCGAATGCGCTGGAACAGCGAGTGCGACAGCATGTCCTCGAGCTGCGCCACCTGCTTGCTGACGGCGCTCTGGGTCAGGTGCAGTTCCTGGGCCGCGCGGGTGAAGCTGAGGTGGCGGGCGGCCGCTTCGAAGCACTGAAGGGCGGTGGTCGAAGGCATCAGGCGTTTGGACATGACGGGCAAATACCGAGCAAAAAAGGAAGGAGTTCATTCCATAACGGAATCATGTGTTTCGAAAAGGTCGTTTGTTGACCTCGGCCTATAGATTAATACTGACCTGGATCAACGATTACAACCGGTCGTGCGAAGAGGAGGTCAGTACCCGCTTCCGGCATCTGCAAAACAACAAAAACGAACATCAGAAATTTATAAGAATTCTGCTCCAGTCTTCAGCCGCCCCGCTGCGGCCGACCCATTCGAGGGTTCTTCATGGCTTCGCCAAACAACAACAAACAGCGCTCCCTGCAGCACGGCCTGACGTCCCGTCAGGTATCCATGATCTCCATCGCCGGCATCATCGGCGCCGGCCTGTTCATCGGTTCTTCCAACGCCATCGCCACCGCCGGCCCGGCCATCCTCATCTCCTACGCCATGACTGGCCTGCTGGTCTTGCTGGTGATGCGCATGCTGGGCGAAATGGCCATCGCCAACCCCAACAGCGGCTCGTTTTCCACCTATGCCTCCGAAGCCATCGGCCCTTGGGCGGGCTTTACCATCGGCTGGCTGTACTGGTGGTTCTGGGTACTGATCATTCCGGTCGAGGCCATTGCCGGCGCCGACATCCTGCATGCCTACTTCCCTGGCGTGCCGTCGTGGCTGTTCGCCTTCCTGATCATGCTGGTGCTGTCGGGTACCAACCTGATCAGCGTGAAGAATTTCGGTGCCTTCGAGTACTGGTTCGCGCTGGTCAAGGTGGTGGCGATCATCGCCTTCATCGTGGTCTGCAGCCTGGCGGTATTCGGCGTCTGGCCGCTGGCCGAGGTGTCCGGGGTCAGCCGGTTGTGGGACAACGGCGGCTTCATGCCCAACGGTTTCGGCACCGTGCTCGGTGGCGTGCTGATCACCATCTTCTCGTTCTTCGGCGCCGAAATCGTCACCATTGCCGCTGACGAAACCGCCAATCCGAAAGACAAGATCCGCCGCGCTACCAACCTTGTTGTGTACCGCATCGCCATCTTCTACCTGGCGTCGATCTTCCTTGTGGTGTCGCTTGTGGCGTGGAACGACCCGGGCCTCAAAGCGGTAGGTTCGTTCCAGCGCGTGCTGGAAGTGCTGAACGTGCCGGGCGCCAAGCTGCTGGTGGATATCGTGGTGCTGGTTGCCGTGACCAGTTGCATGAACTCGGGCCTGTACACTGCGTCGCGCATGCTCTATTCGCTGGGCGCCCGTGGCCAGGCGCTGAGCGTTACCAAGCGTATCTCCGGCTCGGGCGTACCGACCGTGGCGGTCATCTTCTCGACCCTGGCCGGCTTTGCCGGGTGCTTCGTCAACTATGTGTTCCCGGGCAAGGTATTCGGCTTCCTGCTGTCCACCACCGGCGCCATCGCCTTGCTGGTGTACCTGGTGATTGCCGTTTCGCAGCTGCGCATGCGGGCCCGTGCCGAGCGCGAAGGGCGGCCGCTGGAGCTGAAGATGTGGCTGTTCCCATGGCTGACCTGGCTGGTGATCGGCACCATCGTCATGGTGCTGGGCTACATGCTGTTCAGCGATGCCTACCGCTACGAGACGCTGATGACCGCCGGGGTGACCGCGTTCATCCTGCTGGTTTCGCTGACCCAGCGGCGCGCCAGGGTGGTTGCCCAGACGGCCTGATGTTTCTGTTTTAATGTGGGGGCGTTGCGCGCCCCCCCATATCAATAAGCACAGGAAGCGTATGAACGACCACTCCCTTTCCCTCCAGGCCCTCGCCGCACCCGACGGCACTTGCTACGGCTGCGGTTGTTCCCACCCCAGCGGCCTGCACCTGCAAAGCCACTGGGACGTCGACGGCATCCACCTGGTGTGCCGGCACGCGCCCGACAGCACCTTCATCGGCTGGCCCGGCCTGGTCTACGGCGGGCTGCTGGCGATGCTGGTCGACTGCCACTCCAACTGGACGGCAATGGCTTACCACTACCGCAACGAAGGTCGCGAAGCGGGCAGCCTGCCGCGCATCGACTGTGTCACTGGCAGCCTTGGCCTGAACTACCTCAAGCCCACGCCCATGGGGGTCGAATTGTTGCTCAAGGCGCGTGTGGAAGGTGAGGTGGGGCGCAAGACCCGGGTGCTCTGCGAAGTCTGGGCCGACGATGTGCTGACAGTGACTGCCGACTCGGTGTTCGTTCGCGTCGATACCGAAAAGCTCAAGCTCAAGGCCCACGGCCAGGCCTGAACCGCCGGTGCTGATGAGTGGTCGGTGATGGTCAGCGGCCGGGGATGTCTCTAGAGTGAGAGGTTCATTCCCCAGGCCAGGTTGATCATGACCGATCTCAGTGCTTTCCCCATTACCCGCAAGTGGCCCGCCAGACACCCCGAGCGCCTGCAGCTGTATTCGTTGCCGACGCCCAACGGCGTCAAGGTGTCGATCATGCTCGAAGAGATCGGCCTGGCCTATGAGCCGCACAAGGTCAGCTTCGACAACGATGACCAGCTGAGCCCCGAGTTCATCTCGCTCAGCGCCAACAACAAGATCCCCGCCATCCTCGACCCCAATGGCCCGGGCGGCCAGCCGCTGCCGCTGTTCGAGTCGGGGGCGATTCTGCAGTACCTGGCAGAGAAGAGCGGCCAGTTGCTCAGCCAGGACCCGGCCCAGCGTTACCAGACCTTGCAGTGGTTGATGTTCCAGATGGGTGGGATCGGGCCGATGTTTGGCCAGGTCGGGTTCTTCCATTTCTTTGCTGGCAAGGAATACGAGGACAAGCGCCCGCGGGACCGTTATGTCAACGAGTCCAAGCGCCTGCTCGGTGTTCTGGACCGGCATCTGAAAGGCCGGGAATGGATGGTCGACGAGTACAGCATTGCCGATATCGCGATCTTCCCGTGGGTGCGTAACCTGGTTGAGCGTTACAACGCCCGAGACCTGGTTGGCTTCGATCAGTTCAAGGAAGTGCAGCGGGTGCTCGCGGCGTTCCTCGAGCGGCCGGCCGTGCAACGCGGGCTGAAAATTCCAGGTTGAGGTTGGCTGTAAGGGCCCTATCGCCGGCAAGCCGGCTCCCACAGGTAATGCACAGGGCTTGAGGTCTGTGGTGTTCCTGTGGGAGCTGGCTTGCCGGCGATAGGGGCAGTGAAGGCGAAACTGTTTTCAGGCTCAGAAGATGTGGTGCAGCAGCCAGTACAGGCTGCCGGCCAACAGCATCGCTGCCGGCAAGGTCAGCACCCAGGCCATCAGCAGGTTGACCAGCGTGCGCTTCTGAATCCCCGACCCGTTGGCCACCATGGTCCCGGCCACCCCGGAACTCAGTACATGGGTAGTCGACACCGGCAACCCGAACATGTCCGCCGCACCAATGGTGCACATTGCCACCACTTCGGCCGAAGCCCCCTGGGCATAGCTGAGGTGGGTCTTGCCGATCTTCTCGCCTACCGTCACCACGATGCGCCGCCAGCCGACCATGGTGCCCAGCCCCAGTGCGATGGCCACGGCCACTTTCACCCACAGCGGGATGTAGCGGGTGGCGTCGTCCAGCTGGGTCTTGAACAGCAGCACCTGGCTGCGTGTACCTGCATCGAATACCACCAGCTGGTTCTTCTCGATCAGGCGGATGGCTTCGCTGGTCAGGTACATGTCGTTGCGCACGTTGGCCATGGCTTCGGCCGGTACCCGCTTGAGCGAGCCATAACCTTTGACCTCTTCGCCGATCATGCCGGTCAGTGCCGCCAGCGCCGGTATCAGTTGCGGGTTGGCCCTGGGCTCGGCAATGAACGTGGTCAGCACCTGGCGTGGGTCGGCCGGTGCTGCTTGCGGGGCGCCGCGCACCAGTGCCTGGCGGGTTACCTCGGCGACCGCGGAAAACTGCAGGGCCTGTTCATTGGGCATGGTCTTGTTCAATGCGTAAGCCATCGGCAGGGTGCCAACCAGGATCAGCATGATCAGGCCCATGCCTTTCTGGCCGTCGTTGGAGCCGTGAGCAAAGGACACCCCGGTGCAGGTCAGGATCAGTACGCCGCGGATCCACCACGGTGGCGGTGTCTGGCCTTCCGGCGCCTGGTACAGCGCCTTGCGCTTGACCAGCGCGCGCAGTGCCAGCAGCAACAGGGCGGCACAGGCAAAGCCGAGCAGTGGCGAGAACAGCAGGGCATAACCGACCTTGCTGGCCTGGGCCCAGTCCACGCCACTGGTGCCGTCGCGCCCATGCATCAGGGCATTGGCCACGCCCACGCCGATGATCGAACCGATCAGGGTGTGCGAGGATGAGGCCGGCAGGCCCAGCCACCAGGTGCCGAGGTTCCAGATGATCGCCGCCAGCAGCAGGGCGAAGACCATGGCGAAGCCGGCCGAGGAGCCGACCTGCAGAATCAGCTCCACCGGCAGCAGGGCGATGATGCCGAACGCCACCGCGCCACTGGAAAGCAGCACGCCGAGGAAGTTGCACAGCCCGGACCAGACCACGGCGACGGGGGCAGGCAACGAGTGGGTGTAGATAACGGTGGCCACTGCGTTGGCGGTGTCATGGAAGCCATTGACGAACTCGAAGCCCAGGGCAATCAGCAACGCCAGGCCCAGCAGCAGGAATGGTGTGACCGTGGTTATTACCGTGCCGCTGGCCGTCACATCCTGTTTAAGGCTCCAGGCGGTGTAGGCAATGCCGGCCAGCAACAGGCCGAAGAACAACACCAGGGTGGCACGCCCGGGCTTGTGGGCAAGTTGCGGGCGGGCATCGCGTTCGGCCAGTTGCGGCAGACTGGCCAGTGAAGGGGTTGCCATGATGGCTCCGGTTGGGGTGTGGCAAGGGTGCCGAAGGCCTTGAGCATAGAAACAATTCGTAACCTGGCCGTGACCTCGATCAATGATTTATCTAGGCTCAAGACGGACGGTAGTGGCAGGAGAAACCCATGATTCGCTGCAAGCGTGTCTACGATGCGGTTGAGCAAGACGACGGCCAGCGCGTGCTGGTCGATCGCCTTTGGCCGCGTAACAAGCGCAAGGAAGACCTGCACGCGCAGTGGTTGCGCGAAGTTGCACCCTCGGATGAGTTGCGCAAGGCGTTTCACCAGGGTGAAGTGGATTTCGCCGGCTTCACCAAGCGTTACCAGCAAGAGCTGGCGGCCCACCCCGAGCACTGGTACCCGCTGCTGGACCTGGCCGGAAAGGGCACGCTGACATTGCTTTATGCGGGCAAGGATACCGAGCACAACAATGCCCGGGTGTTGGCTGAATGGCTGGAGGACGAACTGGATCGCCGTGGGCCCGGTAGTTCGCCCGTGTGCTATGCCCCATGATTGATATTAGTTGTGTTGGCCCCATCGCCGGAAAGCCAGCTCCCACAGGTACGGTGCTGCCTTCAAGGCTATCGCCGTACCTGTGGGAGCTGGCTTGCCGGCGATGAGGCCGGGCCTGGCAAACCGAAGAGTATGAAATGTGATGTCACTGAAACTGACCCCCGCCAACGACACCCACCGCACCTTCGCCCGCGACCTCACGCGCCGCGCCATGCTGCCGTACTACCGCGAATATGACCTGCTGTGGCTAGAGGAAGCCTTCGACGAAGCCTGGGGCTGGCGCGAGCAGTGGCTGGTGACCGAAGGCGACGCCGTACTCGGCTTCTGCAGCCTCAGCCAGGACCGCCAGGCGCTGTTCATCCGCGAGTTGCACCTGCTACCCGAGCACCGAGGGCGTGGGGTCGGCAGCTGGGTGCTGGAGCAGTTGGCACTGTGGGCCCGCCAGCGGCACCTGCCGCTGCTGCGGCTGATGGTGTTTCGCAGCAACCCGGCGCGTGTGCTCTACCAGCGCCACGGCTTCGTCGAAATGGGTGAGGACGAATGCTTTGTGCGCATGCAGCGCACGATCGACTAATAGCTCAATGATGGCTTGTCGCGACTGGTGAGCATCGGCATAGTGACCTCAGGCGTTCACGGCCGCCTGCAGGTGGGTAGGCCGTACATGAGTGTGATCAGGGATAAGGAGCCCCCCATGAATGGAATCGGTCCGCGGCTGCGGGAAGAGCGAGAACGTCTGGGGATGACCCAGCGCGTGTTTGGCGATATCGGCGGTGTCGAACCCAATGCCCAGGGCAAATACGAGAGTGGTGAACGCTCGCCGCGGCTCGATTACCTGGCGGCATTGGCAACCCGGGGCGTGGATGCACTCTATGTGCTCAGCGGTATCCGCACCCCGGCACCGCTCGAGGGGCTGAGCGCCGATGAGTCCGGTTTGCTGGGGGCTTTCCGGCAGTTGTCGTTCGACGATCAGGCGGCACTCTGGCACTTGTTGCGGCGTTTGACCAACAACGACAAATCCCGGCAGACAGTGAGGCCGCTTACGGTTGAACGTCAGGCGTTTCTTACAGAAGGAATGCGTTAGGTCCGCCGTGAAAAATTTTGTTAAGGTGGCGGGATCCAATCGCCCTGCTGACGAGGTGTGTGCTTGATTAGGGTCTTAGTGGTCGACGATCACGATCTGGTACGAACCGGTATTACACGCATGCTGGCCGACATCGATGGCCTGCAGGTGGTGGGTGAGGGCGATTCGGGCGAGTCGGCGCTCAGGCTGGCCCGTGAACTGAAGCCGGATGTGGTGCTGATGGATGTGAAAATGCCCGGCATCGGCGGCCTGGAGGCCACCCGCAAGCTGCTGCGCAGCCACCCGGACATCAAGGTGGTTGCCGTGACCGTGTGCGAGGAAGACCCGTTCCCCACGCGCCTGCTGCAGGCCGGCGCTGCTGGCTACCTGACCAAGGGCGCCGGCCTTGACGAAATGGTCCAGGCCATCCGCCTGGCCTTCGCCGGCCAGCGCTACATCAGCCCCCAGATTGCCCAGCAGATGGCGCTGAAACCATTCCAGCCACAGGGCTCGCCGTTCGATGCCTTGTCGGAACGGGAAATCCAGATTGCCCTGATGATAGTCGGCTGCCAGAAAGTGCAGATCATCTCCGACAAGTTGTGCCTCTCGCCCAAGACCGTCAATACTTACCGTTATCGGATCTTTGAAAAACTCTCGGTCACCAGCGACGTCGAACTGACCTTGCTGGCCGTTCGCCACGGTATGGTCGACGCAAGCCTGTAAAACCTCATGTCCCAAGTTTTCGATGCCAGCGCATTCCTGGCTACCTGCAGTGGTCGCCCGGGCGTCTACCGGATGTTCGACGGCGAAGCCCGGCTGCTTTACGTGGGCAAGGCCAAGAACCTCAAGAAGCGCCTGGCCAGCTATTTCCGCAAGACCGGCCTGGCGCCCAAGACCGCCGCGCTGGTGGCCCGCATCGCCCAGGTCGAAACCACCATCACCGCCAACGAAACCGAGGCGCTGCTGCTGGAGCAGAACCTGATCAAGGAGTGGCGGCCGCCGTACAACATCCTGCTGCGCGATGACAAATCCTACCCCTACGTGTTCCTTTCCGACGGCGAGTTTCCGCGGCTGGGCATTCACCGTGGGGCGAAGAAGGCCAAGGGCCGCTACTTTGGCCCGTACCCCAGCGCCGGCGCCATTCGCGAAAGCCTCAGCCTGCTGCAAAAGGCCTTTTCGGTGCGCCAGTGCGAAGACAGCTACTACGCCAACCGCACCCGGCCATGCCTGCAGTATCAGATCAAACGCTGCAAAGGGCCCTGCACGGGCCTGGTGACCGCCGAGGAATATGCCGAGGATGTGCGCCACTCGGTGATGTTCCTCGAAGGGCGTAGCCAGCAACTGGGCAACGAGCTCAATGCCGAGATGGAGAAGGCCGCCATGGCCCTCAATTTCGAGAAGGCCGCCGAGTTGCGCGACCAGATCGCCTTGCTGCGCCGCGTCCAGGACCAGCAGTACATCGAAGGCGGCAGCGGCGACGTTGACGTTATCGCCGCCTTCGTCAACCCCGGTGGCGCCTGCGTGCACCTGATCAGCGTGCGTGGCGGGCGGGTGCTGGGCAGCAAGAACTTCTTCCCGCAGGTAGGCATCGAGGAGGAGGTGGCCGAAGTGATGGCCGCGTTCCTTTCCCAGTACTACCTGGGCAATGCCGAGCGCGAACTGCCGGGCGAACTGATCGTCAACGTGGTGCACGAAGACTTCGCAGCCATCAGCGAAGCCCTGCAGACCCTGCGTGGCCGCGAGCTGACCATCAGCCACCGGGTACGCGGTACCCGCGCCCGCTGGCAGCAGCTGGCGGTGACCAACGCCGAGCAGGCGCTCAATGCCCGCCTGGCCAACCGCCAGCACATGGCCGCACGTTTCGAGGCCTTGGCCGAGGTGCTGGGCCTGGACGAGGTGCCGCAGCGCCTGGAGTGCTACGACATCAGCCATTCCAGCGGCGAAGCCACCGTGGCCAGCTGCGTGGTGTTCGGCCCCGAAGGCCCGCTCAAGTCCGACTACCGCCGCTTCAACATCGAAGGCGTCACCGCTGGTGACGACTACGCCGCCATGCACCAGGCCCTGACCCGCCGCTACGGGCGCATCAAGGACGGCGAGGGCAAGCTGCCTGACGTGCTGCTGGTGGACGGCGGCAAGGGCCAGCTGAACATGGCCCGTGACGTGATGCAGGAGCTGGGCTTCAGCGACCTGACCCTGCTTGGCGTGGCCAAGGGCGTGACGCGCAAGGCCGGTTTCGAAACCCTGTACCTGAACGACGTGCACCATGAGTTCACCCTCAAGGGCGACTCACCGGCCTTGCACCTGATCCAGCAGATTCGCGACGAGGCCCACCGTTTCGCCATCACCGGCCACCGCGCCCGCCGCGGCAAGGCCCGCCGGGTGTCCAGCCTGGAGGATGTGGCCGGGGTAGGGCCCAAGCGCCGGCGCGACCTGCTGAAACATTTCGGCGGCCTGCAGGAGCTCAACCGCGCCAGTGTCGATGAAATCGCCAAAGCACCCGGCATCAGTAAAAAGCTTGCCGAGTCGATTTATGCCAGCCTGCATAGCGAGTAGAATGCGGGCTCAACTTGCGGCCAGTCGTACCGATGAATATTCCAAACCTGCTCACCGTTCTACGCGTCCTGCTCATCCCGATCTTCATCCTGCTGTTCTATGTGCCCTATCACTGGAGCTACATGGCCGCCAGCAGCGTGTTCGCCGTTGCCGCCGCCACCGACTGGCTGGACGGCTACCTGGCGCGCCGCCTGCAGCAGAGCACGCCGTTCGGTGCCTTCCTCGACCCTGTGGCCGACAAGCTGATGGTGGCGGTGGCCCTGGTGCTGCTGGTGCAGACCCACGCCAACTTCTGGCTGACCCTGCCGGCCGCGGTGATCATCGGCCGCGAGATCGTGGTTTCGGCGCTGCGCGAGTGGATGGCCGAGCTGGGCGCGCGGGCGCATGTGGCGGTGTCCAACCTCGGCAAGTGGAAAACCGCGGCACAGATGCTGGCGCTGGTGATCCTGCTGGGCAACCCGCCGGCGGTGACCTTTTGGGTAATCCTCGGTTACGCGCTGCTGCTGGTGGCGGCGGGGCTGACCCTGTGGTCGATGGTGCACTACCTGCTGGCCGCCTGGCCGCACCTGCGCGAAGGCTCTGAGCAGAAATAAAAGTTTTTTTGAATCAAGGGGTTGACGCTGTTTTAGAAATCGCTAGAATGGCACCCATCACGACGCGGGAATAGCTCAGTTGGTAGAGCACGACCTTGCCAAGGTCGGGGTCGCGAGTTCGAGTCTCGTTTCCCGCTCCAAATATAGATTTACAGGGTTCTTTGGAAGTCTGTAAATCATTGAAAAAAGACGCTTCGGCGTCTTTTTTCGTTTCAGTCAGATCCATCAGGATCCATGGGCATTCGGGCCTTTCCAGGCTTTGTACGAAATCCCAAATAACCCAATCACCGCCCCGAACGCTGAAACTTTGCAGAATTCCCCGGCATCGACGGAAACCTATTCGACGGACCGAAGCTCCACGGCCTGATCAAGCACAACCGTGTGCTGGTCTATCAGGACAAGCGCTACCGCTATGACCGATTTGGGCGTATGTGTGAAAAACGAATCGGCAGCCATCTAGTGCAGCGCTTCGAGTATGACGCCGAGCAGCGGTTGGTATGCGTGGAGCAAGCGCGATACGGGGAGACCGAACGCATTGTGTTCGGCTACGACCCTCTGGGGCGGCGGATCAGCAAGGCGGTGTACAGGCACGGCGAAGCCGAGCCGGTACGCCATACGCTGTTTCACTGGCAGGGGTTGCGGTTACTGCAGGAGGTGCAAAGCGGGCTGCCCAGCCTTTTTGTCCATGCGAGTTTGTACGGCTATGGGCCGTTGGTACGCATAGACGGGAAACCGGGTCAGGAAGACATACAGTATTTCCACACCAACTTGGCCGAGTTGCCCGAGCAGTTGACGGATGAACAGGGCCATACACTCTGGCGCAGTGACTATCAGGGTTGCCAGCCTTGTCGTACTTGAAATCCTCAACCTGTGTCGCTCGCCAGTTGGGGCGAGACTGGTGAGTACTCTGTAGCTGCTCGTTCGGGTCGTAGCCATAACGGTTGTTACCGGTGTAGCTCTTGCCTGTGTTAGGTGAACGATGAAAATGGCCAATAATCTGCTCAAGATGCGCGATGTCATCAGCTGCAATGTCGCCAAAGCTACTACGTTGGGTCTGGGTCAATACCTCAGCAATCAGGTTGTCTCTGTTGTCATAGCGGTAACTCTTCTCCAGCAACGGCAGCACTTCAACCGAAGCATCGCGATAGTGAATGGCCTTGCTGCTCAGTCGCCCGCTCTGGTCATAGCGGGTACGTGTGATCAGGCTTCCCTGGGTGCGCAATACTTCGTCGTGC
Organism: Pseudomonas sp. S1(2024); assembly: GCF_046557535.1. Classification (NCBI taxonomy): domain Bacteria; kingdom Pseudomonadati; phylum Pseudomonadota; class Gammaproteobacteria; order Pseudomonadales; family Pseudomonadaceae; genus Pseudomonas; species Pseudomonas sp. S1(2024). The sequence continues at coordinate 35,213 of NZ_JBKGFP010000066.1, read as the reverse complement.
ACCGCATCGCGCTCGAAGTCACTGATGACCCGGCCGTTCAGGTTGATCTGATGAAGGTGCCCACTGCCGTAGTGCAGGTAGTTCAGTTGACGCTGGTCAGGCAGTGTCAACGTCTGCAGATTGCCCAGTTCGTCATAGCGGTATTGCAGCAGCCCGGCACTGTTGGTTTCGCTGAGCAACTGCCCGTTCGCGTCATAGGTGTAATCAAGCTGCTGTTGCTCACCCTGGTTGTCCGTGAACGTGATGGACAACAGGTTGTCGGCGGTGTCGTAGCTGTAGTCGGTGATGCCATCCTCGGTGCGTTTGCTCAGCAGACGGCCAACGGCATCACGTTGGAAATCATGGCGAATCGAAGTGGCCCGTGTCGGCGGGGCGTTGCCGGAGAGGGGTGGCTGTTCGTATGAAGAGGGGACATGGGTTAGGCTGGTGACACCGTCGAGTGTGTCGTACTCGTATATCCGGCCACTTCCATCCAGATCTTGTTGTGCCACCAGGCGGTCAAGTTTGTCCCAGCCAAACGTGTAGGACTCTTCATTCTCGTTGGTGAGTTGCAGCAGGCGACCATAGGCGTCGTAGCGAAACTTCACGCTGTACCCCATGGCATCGGTGCGTTTTACCAGGCGGCCGCTGCGGTCATAGCGAAACTGCAAGATCTTTTGCGCGGGATCGATGTAGCGCGTCAGCTGGCCGGCGGTATCAACTTCGTAGCGGTCGATACGACCATCGGGTCGTTCGCTTTCTATGAGATAGCCGCGAGCGTCATAGCGGAAGTGGGTCTGCTCTCCGCGGGCATTGATGCTTTCGCTCAGGCGGCCATGCAAGTCGTAGTGGTACAGCGTCTGGTTGTTGCTGCAGTCGCGATAGCTGAGCAACTGGCCACGGGTGTTCCAACCCAGGTGCTTGGTCTTTTCGAGGGCATCGGTTACGCGGGTAACACGTCCTTCCGGGTTGTATTGATACTGTGTGCTCCGGCCCAGTGGGTCCTGCTCCCACAGCAAATTGCCATGAGCATCGTAGCCGTAGCGCCGGGTACGTCCTGCTCCGTCTGTGACCTGAACGGGCAAAGCCCAGTGGCGCAGATAGCTTATGCGTTCGCTTCGCCCAAGCGGGTCACGTGTCTCGATCAGACGCCCGATATCGTCATAGCTGTATCCCCACTCGCCGCCCTGCGGATCAGTTCGTTTGACCAACTGGCCGGCGACGATCTCTGCTTGCCAGCAGTTCCCAAGTGCATCGACATGCTTGTAAACGTCGTACAGCGGGCCCCAGAAATAGCGGTCTATACGTCCCAGTCCGTCTGTTACGAGGGTTTCGCCTTCTTCGAGGTTGTACTCGAACTTGTACTCCTCCCCATCGCTACCCCAGTGACGAACCACCCGCCATTCGTGGTCAGGTTGCGGCTCAAGCAAAGGCGGCAGGCGATAGGGTGTTCCGTCCGCCCGTCTTGGTGTAGGACGTTTTTCAGGAATGGTGTAGCGTGCCCATTCGTACTCGCGGACGGCGCCGCTGGCCAGTTGGTGACGCTTCAGATAGCCCTCTTCGGTATAACCGAAGTTACGCACCACCTGGCCCGTTGCATCCAGAACTTCTTGCAACTGCCCACTGTCGGTATAGCCGTAGCTGACCAGCAGCTCGTTCCGCTCGATAGCGGGCTCTCCTGGTCGGCGACGTACTGCCTGATCCATTTGTTCAGTTCGGACTCAAGGTCCTTGCGCTCTTTCCAGCTACCGATCTGTTCGCGCTGCAGCACCTTGATGTAGTGGGCCAGCCGGTTGACGATGAACAGGTAGGGCAGCTGGGTGCCGAGCTTGTAGTTGGTTTGCGCTTGCAGGCCTTCCGGGGTCTTGGGGAAGTTCTTCGGTTTCTGTACCGAGTTGGCCGAGAAGAACGCGGCGTTGTCGCTGTCCTTGCGCATGGTCAGGGCGATGAAGCCCTCTTCGGCCAGCTCGAACTCCTTGCGGTCGGAGATCAGGACTTCGGTCGGAATCTTGGCCTGCAGCTGACCCAGTGACTCGTACAGGTGCACCGGCAGGTCCTCGACGGCACCACCCGACTGCGGGCCGATGATGTTCGGGCACCAGCGGTAGCGGGCAAAACTGTCATTGATGCAGCTGGCCAGCAGGAAGGCGGAGTTGCCCCACAGATAGTTGTCGTGCCGCCCGGCGATGTCCTCGTCGTAGGTGAAGCTCTGGACCGGGTTTTCTTGCGGGTGATAGGCAGAGCGGAGCATGAATCGCGGCCCGGTCAGCCCGGTATGACGGGCATCCTCGCTTTCGCGGAACGCACGCCACTTGGCATGCCGGGGGCCGGCGAAAATGTCCTTGATCTCCTTCAGATTGGGCAGCTCTTCAAAGCTGCTCAGATTGAAGAACTCAGGAGAGGGCGCCGCGAGAAAAGGTGCGTGTGCCATGGCACCGACCGAGGCCATGTAACTCAGCAGTTTTATATCGGGAGAAGAGGGGCCGAAGCTGTAGTTGCCAACCATCGCAGCAACGGGTTCACCACCAAATTGGCCATAACCTGCGGTGTAAACATGCTTGTATATGCCGCTGCAAGTGATGTCGGCGGCATTCTCGAAGTCATCGAGCAAGTCATCTTTGCTGACATGCAAGACTTCAAGCTTGATGTTCTCGCGGAAGTCGGTTCGGTCGACCAAAAGTTTGAGGCTGCGCCACGCGGATTCAAGTTGCTGAAACTCGGTTTGATGCAGGATGGCATCCATCTGTTTGCTGAGCACCCGATCCAGTTCAGCGATCATCTGGTCGACGCGATGTTTGTTGATGAGTTGATCAGGGTCATGGCTTTTAAGGATTTCGGCGATAAAAGCAGATACACCCTGGCGAGCGACTTGATAGCCCTCTTGAGTAGGTGCCAACTTGGTTTCTGCCATGATCTGGTCGAGCAGGGTGGCGTTGCTCAGTGGTTCGGTTGTTGTTTCAACCGCGACGGTCGTGCTGTTTTGCTTTGGCATGGGGACGCTCCGTTGTCTCAGTCTTCTTTTGGCGCCTCGAGCACCAGGTCAAGTTCTTCAGCCAGTTGTTTGCGTGCCTGTTCGTTATTCAGCAGGTGCTGCAGTTGCTTGCGGAACGTGGGCACGTTGCCCAGTGGGCCTTTCAGCGCGACCAATGCCTCGCGAAGCTCCAGCAGCTTGTTCAGCTCCGGTACCTGGCGGGCGATGCTGTCTGGCCCGAAATCGTTGATGGACTTGAACTGCAGGTTGACAGCCAGCTCTGCGTCGGGGGCAGTGCTGAGCATGGATGGCACGGACATGGCGAGGCTGACATCGGCGTCGTTCAACACATTGTTGAAACTGTGTTTGTCGATTCGCATGATCGAACGGTCTTCCAGCGCGCGCGCATCATCCAGGCCGAAATCGCCTAGTACCAACATCTTGTGCGGCAGCTCTACCTCGGCTTGTTCGCCGTCGGTGGCCGGTACGTACTTGATGTTTATGCGTTCTTTGGGTGCAACGGAGCCTGAGCTTTTATTCATGGATGTCAGCCTTCGTGAAGTTTGGATATATGTAGGAATCGTCCTACAAAGTTATGTTTAAATTTAAACGTAATTGGAGTCTCGCTATGTGCGTGTAAAAAACCATGCACCGAAAAAATATTGTGCGTCGAGCGTGAAAGTGTAAGGAAATATTTGGTTGTGAATATGATTTTTTCTGTACTAGCCTTTGTTTCGTTTCGGTGCTCCACTATTCGGTAGTTGTGTGGATGACTGCTATTAAATCGTGACTGGCCAGTCGGGTGGCACTGTTGCGATATTTTACGAGTGAGTAAAGCCAATATGATTCTTCGCTATGCATATGGCGTTGGCCTTTCGATGTTGCTCTCCCTGGCGCCAAGTTTGGCAAGCCAGACCAGGGACTGCCCGCAGATCGTCTCCAACGTCGAGCGCTTGGCTTGTTTCGACCAGGCCGCTGGCACCCCGGCACATGTGACGAAACTGCAATGGTCCGCGCCGGAGCAGGATTCGCCCACGCTGCGTCGTGTGATGACCCATGAGGCGGGGCGGTCGCCGGAGGAGCTGACGTTTCGCCTCGAAAAAGGGGATGACGGGCTGATGATCTCGGCGCCCGCAATCGCTTCGGTCGCACCGCACCCCTACCTGGTGATCAGTTGTGTGCAGAACATTTCCAGGTTGCAACTGGTTACCGCACAACCCATCGATGCCGGCCGGGTGAGGGTGCGATTGCAGGGGGAGCGTGGCTCCACCCTCGCTACACCCTGGCAGGTGACGGAGAACGGCCAGGTGCTTGACGCTGGCAGGGGCTTGCCGGGCATCGAGCAGATCAAGCCACTGATCGGGGCCCATCGCATTCAGGTCGAGAGCGACAACCCAGCCGTTGATGGGCTGGTTTTCGACGCTCAGGGGCTGGACCCACTTATCGATGAGGCGCGCAAGGCATGTCGCTGGTAGCAGAGGTCACCGCACAGGAAATTGCCCGGTTGCTTGCCCCCATCGACGCGCAGAACCCTGCCGGTCTGTTCGATGTGGAGAACGAAACCTACCAGGCCATTGACCAGGAAATGGTCAAGCTGGGTGGGCTGCAGGAGCCTTCCATCGACTGGGCCTATATCGAAGAAGCGTCCCGCCAGTACCTGGGCCAGGAGTGCAAGCACCTGCGCATCGTCGCGCACCTGGGTGTCGCTTGGCTGCGCAGCCAATGCTGGGAGCGCTGGGGTTTTACCGTCGCACTGCTGGCCGGCATGGTCGAAGCCTATTGGGAAAGCGCATACCCGAAACCGGGCCCCAAAGGGTTCCTCGGCAAGCGCAAGCTGGTTGGCCTGATGATTAACCGTTTGCTCGTGGCGTTGCCGCGCCTGGACCGCTTCACGTTCAGCCCCGCGCACGCCGCGGCGGCTCAGGGCGCGCTGCAACGCCTGCAACAGCAGCGGGAAGCAGCGCAGCTCGATGAAGCGGCCCTTGGCGAACTGGAGCGCCTGCTACGCAAGCACACGGAGCTTTCAAACGGCCTTGCCGAGCCCACCACGGACAAGCCCCCTGCAAACGCCTTCAAGTCTGCGCCACTGGCCGAGGTCATTGCCACGCCGACGCCCCGTGTGTCGTTGGGCAACGAGCGCGAATCACGAAGGGCCATGCTGACCATGGCCGAGCTGATCAATCAACAGGACCCTTACGATCCTGCTGGCTACCAGTTGCGTCGGTTCGGCTTGTGGGCGCACATCCAGACGCCGCCTCAAACCAGGCAGGGCAACCGCACGGAGCTGATGGCGGTGCCGCAGGACATTGCCGGGGACTATGAAGATGCCATTGCCGCTACTGCAATCGACGCGGCCCTGCTGCAGCGGATCGAAAAGAGCGTGACGGCTTGCCCCTACTGGATTCGCGGCAGCTTTCTGGCAGCGAGCGCTGCCACGCGGCTGGCGATGGGCGAGGTGGCTGAGGCCATTCGCGCTGCAACCGCGCGGTTCGTGCAGCGCATGCCCGCGCTGCAGCAGTTGTGCTTCAGCGACGGCAAGGTATTTGTCGATGACCAATGTCTGGCGTGGCTCAGGGGGGCACAAGGGCAATCCGATTCGGACGCAGCCTCTCAGGAATTCGCCACGTTGCGAGAGGAGCTGGCCTGCCAACTGGAAACCAGCGGCGTGGAAGCGGTGTTGCTCAGGCTGCAGGGCATGCAGGCGGACTTCCGCAGCCTGCGTGAGCGCTGCCATACCACGGTGATCGCGGCTGATCTGCTGGCTGCTCGGGGCGTGTCCTGGCTGGCCCAGGACTTGTGCGCAGGCGTTGCCCGAACGATGCAGGAAACCACCGCCAGCGCCTGGGAGCCTGCGGTGTTTCAACACCTTCAGCAGTACGCGTGCACGGTCCATCAAGGGCTGATTGGAACAAGGAACGGGAGTCAGGATGAATCAACTGTGGAAGCATCTTAAACGTTGGGGCTTGCCCCTGGTGGCCCGTATTGGCCTGGCCATGCCGCTGCTGCTCGGGCTGGGTGCCGCATTGATGCTGGTTGCAATCTGGTGGCTCGGCCCGCAATGGGTCTGGCGCGGGCAGCAGCCGCTGGCTAGCGTGGCGCATCGCGGTTTGGCCAGCCTGGCGCTGGTGTTGGTGCCGCTACTCTGCTGGCTTGTGGTGCTGCGCAGGCGTTTTCGCCGTTTGCAGGCCGAACGCAAGCAGGCGGTGGACGCTGAACTGGACAACGTGTTGCCTTTCGTCCAGGCACAGGAAAAAGCCTTGGACCAAGGGCTGGCACGCTATCTGGACAATGCGGGTGGCAGGCGTGCCTTGTACCGACTGCCGTGGTATCTGGTGGTGGGCGACCAACAGGCCGGCAAGACCAGCTTCATCGACCGTACCGAACAGAGTTTTTCCCTGACCCGCATCGACAAGGCACAAGCGCGAGGCAGGCAAGCGCAGGTGCTGGCTTATCCGATAGGCTGGTGGGTCAGTAACGATGCGGTGATCATCGACCCGCCGGGCGCTTTCGTCCGTCAGGAATCGTTGGCAGGTTCATCAGCCGAGGAGTCAGACACGTCGAAAGCACCACCCGCCACCTCGGCCAGGTTGTGGGAACACATGCTGGGCTGGCTGGTACGTAACCGAAGCCAGAGAGCACTAAATGGCTTGCTGTTGGTCGTTGACCTGCCTGCGCTACTGCATGGCACGCCTGAGCAACGTGTCGCCTTGGCGCATGTGCTACGCACGCGGTTGTATGAAGTGAGCAGTCAGTCGGGCTCGCGCCTGCCGCTGTATGTGGTACTGGCCAAATTCGATCTGCTGGACGGTTTCGACCAGCTGTACGCTGGGCTTCCTGCCGCCATGCGGGAAAACATGCTGGGCTTCACCTTCAAACTGGATGCGGTCGGCACGTTCGATGCCTGGCTGGATGAATATGGCGATCATTACGATCGGTTGATAAGGCAATTGTTTGAACAGGTAGTGGACCGGCTCGATGTATTGGCCGGTGCGCCGTCGCGAGTTCGCTTGTTCTCGTTGCATGCCCAGTTGATCGGGCTGCGTCCGATACTGTTGGCCTTCCTGAAAGAAACCCTCGCAAGTGACCGCTTCACCACGCCTGCATTGGTACGTGGCGTGTACTGGTCGTCGGTCTTGCAGCAGGGCGACATGCTCAATGCGTTCGTGCGTGAGGCGGCACAGCCGTACAAGACCGAGTTTCCACTGCGTGAAGGCAAGGCGCAGGGGCAGGCGCTGGTCTACTTCATTCAGCACGCCTTCCGGCGAGTCATCTACCAGGAGGCCGGCCTTGCCGGGGACAACATCAAGGTAGCGCGCAGCAAACGTCGGTTGCTCTGGGTGGGGTCTGCAGTAGGCGTGCTGGCCTTCAGTGTCGCCATCGCCAGTTGGCAACGCTACTTTGACATCAATGGCGCCAAGGCCGCCAACGTGCTCGCCAAGAGCAGAGAGTACAGTCATCACGAAGTGGACCAGCGTCTGGACCCCACCGGACGCAACCTGCTGGAACCGCTGGACCAGATACGCGATGCCGTGTCGGTGTTTGGCGACTATCGTGCCGCGTGGCCGGGTGTTTCCGACCTAGGCTTGTATCAGGGGCGCGCCATTGGCCCTCGCGTCGATGAGGCCTACCTGAGCTTGCTCTCCAGGCGCTTCCTGCCAGCCTTGGCCAGCGGTGTGATCGATGCCATGGACGCTGCGCCGCCGGGCAGTGAACAGCAGATGGCTGCGCTTCGGGTTTATCGAATGCTGGAGGACCGCCAGAGCCGCCGCCCCGAATGGGTCGAGGACTGGATGGCGCGCCAGTGGCAACAGAAGTTCCCCGGGCAGGGGCAATTGCAAGGCGACCTCATGCGGCACCTGCAGTATGCCTTGGCCTATGCCGATACCGATCTGCCGCAGTATCGCCAGCGTATTGCAGAGGTGCAGCAGGTCCTGCGCAAGGTACCTTTGCCAGAGCGGGTGTACGCGAGCCTGAAACAGCAGGCTGGAGAGCAGTTGAATGCCGGCCTGGACCTGCGTCATCAGGTGGGGCCAGCGTTCGATGTGGTGTATCAGTCGTCTCCTGGCTTCAGGCAGGGCGATGGTGTCCTGATAGCGCCGATGCTCACCGCCAAGGGCTTCAAAGAGTACTTCGAACCACGTAGTCAAAGGTTTGCAGATATGGCCATGATCGACCAGTGGGCACTTGGAGAGCGTGGCCAGCTCGATTACTCGGATGCCGACCGGGAGGCACTGGGCGAGCGGCTACGTAACCTGTACAGCGCCGATTTCATTGACAGTTGGCGTCGTGCCTTGAATGCCTTTTCGGTGGCTGACTTCCACGACCTGGATCATGGCGTAGCGATCCTGCAGCAGTTGACCGGGCCAGCAGCGCCCCTGCATCGGTTGTTGGACACAGTGAGGGACAACACTTCGCTTTCATCAGCCGTTGTCGCTGAGGCAGCCGGGGAGGTCGAAGCGTTGCAGCCGACAAGTGGCAGGCCTGATCAACAACAGGCCTGGGCCATTCAGCGGGCCTTTGCCGGGCTGAGTGCCATGTTGCAGGCAACCGGTGAGAAACCCAGCTACTACGACGAGACTCTTGCTGCCATCGCAGCCGTGCACGACTACGCCAAGGCGGTGCAGGACAGCCCCGACCGAGGCAAGGCCGCGCTGCAGGCCGTGCATCAGCGATTCTCGATGACAGGGCAAGACCCCATCGGCACCCTGCAGCGGGTGGCCACCGGCTTACCGGAACCGATCAACCACCAGGTCAGAAAAATGGCCGATCAAACAGCACAAGTGCTGAATGTCGAAGCCCTGCGCGAGTTGGAACGACGCTGGGACGCCGAGGTGTACAGCTTCTTCCAGCAGCGTCTGGCAGGGCGCTACCCCTTCGTCGTGAAAGCTCCCGACGCCTCGCTGGACGACTTTGAGGCCTTCTTCGGGCCGAAGGGGCGGCTGCAGCAGTTCCATGATCAATACCTGAAGGTCTTCCTGAGGGATAACCTCGAAGCCCTGCAGGCCGGCCAGCAGGGGCAGTCGCTGATCCGCAGTGATGTGCTCGAACAGCTGGAGCAGGCAGATCGTATCCGCGAGACCTTCTTTGATCAGCGCGGCAACCTGAGTGTGCAGTTCAGCATCGAGCCGTTGGGCCTGAGTGCCAACCAGCGTACAAGCTTGCTGGACCTGGACGGCCAATTGATTCCCTACACCCATGGCCCGAGCCAGATCACCGGTATCGTCTGGCCCAATACCTTGGGGCAGCAGGTGCGCAGTAACCTGACCTTGCTCCGGCAGAACGGGAACAGCAGCAGCCTTGAGTACCGTGGCCCCTGGTCGATGTTCCGCTTGCTCAGCCGTGGCTCGCTCAATGGGCGCACGGCGACCAGCGTGGACCTGAGCTTCAGGACCGGCGATGGCGTGATGCGCTACAGGCTTAACGCGCAGAAAGCCTTCAACCCTATAACCCAAGAGCCTTTCAAAGGTTTCCAGTTGCCACGAGGGTTGTTGCAGAAGTCGCCCAAGCTGGGGCCGACCACGCAGGCCGGCTTGTGAGGGTTGGCTTGGGAGTACGGTGCGAACCGGTCACCCATTGCGCTGGCGCCCCCAAAGTTGCGCCGACAGCAGTTGAAGGCGCTCGGCCAGCTTGGCGACATGGGCGGCAGTGGTTCGACTCTGGTTGCTGGCGTGCACGCTTTTCTGGGTGGTTTGACTGATATCGGCCAGGTTGCACTGGATGCTGTCACCCACCGCGCTCTGCTCCTCTACGGCGGCAGCGATCTGCACGCTCATGCCGCTTATTTCATCTACGCGCTGGGTGATCCCGTCCAGCGCCCGGGCAGCCAGCAGTGCCTGTTCTACACTGACACCGGCCTTGCTGTGACTGCGCTGCATCGCAAGCACGGCATCCCCCGTGGAACGCCGCAGGGTGTCGATGGTGCCCTGGATGTGAGCAGTGGATTGCTGAGTCCGCGAAGCCAACCCGCGCACCTCGTCGGCGACCACCGCGAAACCCCGGCCCGCCTCTCCAGCGCGGGCAGCCTCGATGGCGGCGTTGAGGGCAAGCAGGTTGGTCTGTTCGGCGATGCTTTGAATGACCTCGAGTACGCGGTCAATTTCATTGCCATGCTGTTCCAGTTGATGAATCACCAAGCTGGTCTGTTGCACTTCGCTGGCGAGGCTATCAATGTGCTGGCGGGTCTGCTCGACCAGTTGGTGGCCGCGGTCGGATTCCTGGTTGGCCAGGTTCGCGGCGCTGGCGGTGAGCTGAGCGTTGCGCGCCACTTCCTGCACACTGCTGGCCATCTGGGTTATTGCGCTGGCAACCTGGGCAGTTTCCCCCTGCTGGCGGAGGGTCGCGCAATTGTTGTTGTCCACTGCAGAAAGAAGCTCTTCGGCTTCCTTGCTCAACTGGCGGGACGAATCGGCAATGCGTCCGACTATTGCCCGGGTCTCGGCTTCGAGCATTTGCAGGGTGAAATCGATCTGGCCAAACTGGTCGCGGCGGCCGCTGTAGAGAATCTGGCTCAGCGGATTGTCGGCGATATTCCTGGCTTTTCGGGCAAGGGCGTCGAGGGGGCGCAGGCTGAAGCGCAACACGCCGCCAAGCAGCAAGCTCGATAGCGTCATGGAGAAAGCGGCATGGCTCCAGGGCAACGCACCCAGCAAGCCCAAGGCAGCAAAGCACAGCAGGTTCACGCCAGTGCTGGCAAGTGCCAGGCGCATGCCGACGGACAGCCGTGACATACGCAGGCAGTTGGTCTTTTTACCACTACGCAACTGTGCATAGAGATGTTCAGCAGCCTCCACCAGCGCTTTGGCCGGTAGCGTGCGAACCGATTGGTATTCCACTGTTTCGCCATTGCGCTGCATCGGCGTGACATAGGCGCTGACCCAGTAGTGGTCACCGTTCTTGCAGCGATTTTTTACCAGCCCCATCCACGAGCGCCCATCCTTGAGTGTCTGCCACATATGCGCAAAAGCTTCTGGCGGCATGTCCGGGTGGCGCACGATGTTGTGATTGACGCCGAGCAATTCGGCTTCACTGAATCCGCTGATGTTGATGAAGTCGGGATTGACGTAAGTGATGGCGCCCTTTGGGTTGGTTGTTGAAAGAATGTTCGCGTTTGCGCTGAATTCGACGGCACGACCACTGACCGGAAGATTGCTTTTCATTGTTTTTCTCCTGAACTGACAGGTACGCGCCGGGTAACTGCGCTTCCTTCGAAACGGTCTTCTGTGCTGAGCAGGTGTTGTATCTGAGCGGCGGGTTGTGGCCGGCTGAACCAGTAGCCTTGGGCGTAGTGGCAGCCTTCACCGACCACGAATTCGAGTTGCGCCGAACTCTCGATGCCTTCGGCCACTACTTCCAGGCCGAGGCTACGGCCGAGAACGATGATTGCCTGGCTGATCGCGCTCTGTTTGTTCTCGTAAGGAACGCCGGTGATGAAGCTCTTGTCGAGCTTGAGGATGTGCAACGGAAAGCGCGTGAGGTAGCCGAGCGAGGAGTAACCCGTGCCAAAATCGTCCAGCGCCAGCAGAACACCAAGGCTGGTCAGCTCATGCAGACAGGCCAGCGTGTCCATGTCGTCATGCATCAGTTGGCTTTCGGTGATCTCCAGGATCAGGCTGGCGGGAGGCAGGCCGCTTTCTTGCAGGATATCGATCAGCCGGAGGGTGAAGTCGGCTTGTTGCAATTGCGTGCTGGAAATGTTCACCGAGCAGCGCAGGCGCTCATGCCCGGCCAGTTGCCAGGCCCGGGCCTGCCGACAGGCCTGGCGCAGTACCCATTCGCCGACGCGGATGATCTCTCCCGATTCCTCCAGCGCAGGGATGAACTCCAGTGGCGAGATCAGACGTTCGCCATGGCGCCACCGCAACAGCGCCTCGACCCCGGTCACCAGAGGTGTCCCTTGGTCCAGGTGATAGATCGGTTGGTAGTACAGTTCGAATTCATTCTGTTGCAGTGCCTGGCCTAGCGCGGATTCCAGTTCCAGATGCTGCTGCGCGGTATCTTGCAATGTTTCGTCGTAGTGGGCGTACCGCGCCTTGCCGGCAGACTTGGCTCGGTAGAGGGCAAGGTCGGCAGCCTGCAGCACATCCAGGGCTTTGCCATTGTCGTGCAACGGAGCGATGCCGATGCTGGCGCTGACCACCAGGGTTCGACCGTCCATGTGCAGCGGTTGGTGCAGGTTGTCGAGGATGCGTTGGGATATCTGCTCGGCGTCGCGGTCGCAGGTGAGGTCGTGAAGCAAAACGATGAATTCGTCTCCGCCGAAGCGGAACAGTTGGTCAGTGGGGCGCAGCGACTCTTTCAAGCGCCTTGCCACTTCCACCAGCACGCGATCACCGACGTTATGGCCGAGGCTATCGTTGATCAACTTGAAGCGGTCCAGATCGATGAACAGCAGCGCTTCGTAGTCACCGCCCTTGCGCTGCTTCCTGAAGGTCTTCTGCATTTGCTCGTCAAGCCGGATGCGGTTGGCCAGGCCGGTCAACGGGTCGTGCTGGGCGGTATGCTGGAGGCGCTGCTCGGCATCCTTGCGTGCACTGATATCAGACTGCGAGCCAGCCATGCGTAGCTCGCCAGGGTTGGTCATTTCGGCGACCCCTCGCACGAGGACCCAGATGTAGTCGCCGTTGTGCTTGCGGATACGGTACTCGTGGTGAACGGATGATGTCTGCCCTTGAAGATGGGCATCGATGGCATGGCGAAAATCGGGCAGGTCGTCCGGGTGCACGCGACCGAACCAACTGGAACTGCTCTCGCCGATGCTGTCGCGGCTGAGGCCAAGCATGCTGGCCCAACGCTCTGAAACGTAAAGCCGGTCCTGATCGACATGCCAGTCCCACAGCCCGTCGTTGGCACCGCGCAGCGCGCGGGCGAAGCGAGCCTCACTATCTTCCAGCGCCTTGTGCTGGGCCGCACTGTAGGTATCGATGGCCAGCGTCATGTCGAAGAACACTGCCTTCAACAGGCTGGAATACAGCGTGGCATCCGGGCTGTCGCCGAACACGCTTTCAAGCATGTCGTCGAGGTAAAGCCGATAACTGCCGAGATACCACTTCAGCTCCAGGCCGATCTGCTGATGGATCACACCGATGCGCAGGCGGCCGTTGACGTAGGTTTCATCGTAGGGGCCGCTCCACAAGCGCTGGTAATACTCAGCCTGGCTCTGCTTCAAACGGGCGGTGACTTCCGGCGTGCGAAGCAACGCGGACGGCGTGGAAAATTCCGCCAGGTGACGGTACAGATGGTCGACGAAAGCTTGCTGGGACGGGGCCATGTACTGAGCTGCTACGCCTAGTCGTCTGGCATCTTCGGCGCTCCAGTCGAGAAAGCGAAAGCGTTCGACAATCTCCGCATGATCGAGACGGATACGCTTGAGTAATTCCTCGAGGTCTTTTGTCACCTTCATTCACATCCCCCGGTGTTGGAGAAGATTCCTTTTTGCTGAACAAAAAAAAGCGCCGTGACAACAAGTTCTGCTCAAGAACTTGTTGTCACGGCGCTTCGTCTTTCAGGCCTATTATCCTGCTCGGCAAAGCCGGTTCCCGCAGGGCGGAACCTGGTGATGGCGCATTAACATCACTGGGGATCTTCCGACAATTTATCCAGCAATGCAACCAGGCGTCGCCGCAGCAGCCCCAGTTCGCGGGATTTGAAGGCGTGTCGGGTCTGTTCGAGAACCTCGGTGGCATCCAGCAAGGCAGCCTGTATCTGCCCAGCCGAGCCCAACTGGGTTTCACCGAGCCAGCGGCAAAGCGGGGCGACGCTGCAATTGCCAGGCGTACTCAGCACCTCGCAATCGGGTGCTACAGGCGCCAACAACTGGCGCAATTGATCGGCCAGTTCAAGATTGTTGCAGATAATTCTGGTTGCCTGGTTGGACTCGCTCATCAAACTGCATTCCCATATGTTTGGTGTGCTGTTTACAACACCGCCCATGGCGTTTGACTGATTCAGGTCAATGCTGAAGCCTTTCCACTTACCCTGTGAGGGTGATGTTGCCGTGTGTTGTCATGCACGGGGTCGCTGGCCTGGTATTCCGGTGTTTGGCTGACCAGTCAACATGGGAACACCACGTTCGTGCGCGATGCCGCGTTGCGGATATGCTCCTGCATTGCACGCTGTGCCCCGGCCTGGTTGCCACGGGCAAGCTGGCGCAGGATCTTGCGGTGTTCCTGCCAGGTCTCCATGGCGCGTTCTGGGCGAATGAAAGGCAGCTTCTGGCTCTCCAGGAAAATGTCCTGGCTGGTGGTGATCACCTGCAGCATGGCGTGGTTGCCACTCGCTTCCAGCAGGCGGCGGTGAAAGGCGAAGTCCAGGCGCGCTGCGGCCTCGAAATTGCCGGCACGCAGCTCCTGGCGCATCGACTCGACATTGGCTTCGAGCGCATCAATGTCCGCTGCCGTCAGGTACAGCGCCGCCAAGCCGGCGGCGAACCCTTCGAGTGCATAGCGCAGTTGGAAGGTATCGACGGCGGATACCTGTTCGGCATAGGGCCAGGAGAAGCCGGTGGCGGATGGCGGCGCCTGGACGAATACCCCCTTGCCCGGTTGTACGCTCACCAGCCCCAAGGCGCTCAAGGAGGACAGCGCCTCGCGCAGGGAGGCGCGGCTTACACCCAACTGCTCTGCCAGGTCACGTTGGGAGGGCAGGGCATCACCGGGCTGGTAGTCGCCTTCCTGGATCAGTTTGCGGATAGCCTGCAAGGCGATTTCCGGAACTGCGCGGGGGAGTGTCTCGAGCATCTGTTCAGACCAGCTGGCAAGGGGTCTGCGCTTTTTAAAGGCTTTACCGGTTGCCTGGCAAGTATCGCCCCATGCTGACGCAGCGGGGCAGGTGGCTGCACGAAAGGGGGGCGATGGCAGAGGGTAGGCGCTAGCTGTTCAGACCAGTAAGACCGCGTGATGCCAAGGGGCGAAAGCGTATTCCGGGGCTGCCGGGCAACACTGGCACGGCCTGTGCTTTTCGGGCTAGGCAACTTCTTCGCATGCACCCGAGGCATTTTCCATGAAAAACATCCGTTCCTTGCTTCTGGCCGCCCTGGTTTGTGGCGGCGTCATGAGCGTTTCCCACGCCCAGGCCGATGCGCTGGCCGACATCACTGCCCGGGGCGTGCTCAAGGTAGCCGTACCCCAGGACTTCCCTCCCTTCGGCTCGGTGGGGCCGGACCTCAAACCTCGCGGCCTGGACATCGACACCGCGCAGCTACTGGCTGACAGGCTCGGCGTCAAGCTGGCGCTGACCCCGGTCAACAGCACCAACCGCATTCCGTTCCTCACTACCGGCAAGGTCGACCTGGTGATTTCCAGCCTGGGCAAGAACCCGGAGCGGGAAGCGGTGATCGATTTTTCCCGCCCCTACGCACCGTTCTACCTGGCAGTGTTCGGGCCGGCCGAGACGTCGATCGACAATATCGGTGCCGTTGCCGGCAAGACCATCAGTGTCACGCGTGGCTCGATCGAGGACATGGAGTTATCCGCGGTCGCCCCTCAGGGTGCGGTCATCAAGCGCTTCGAGGACAACAACTCGACCATCGCCGCTTACCTGTCGGGCCAGGTCGAGCTGATCGCCAGCGGCAGCGTGGTAATGGCTGTCATTGCCGAGAAGAACCCGAACAAGGTGCCGGTCATGAAGGTCAAACTCAAGGACTCGCCAGTGTACGTGGGGCTGGCCAAGCAGGAGCCGGCCTTGCTCGAGAAGGTCAACGCCACTCTGAATGCGGCCAAGGCCGACGGCAGCCTCGACCGCAATGCCGAAAAGTGGCTGAAGCAGCCATTGCCGGCCGACCTTTGAACGGCCCTGGAGTCGCCGACCCATGGCCTATCAATTTGACTTTTCCCCGGTGCTGGCCCAAGGCGGCCTGCTGCTCGAAGGGGCTGTGTTCACGCTGGAGCTGACGTTGATCGGCACCCTGTTCGGGGTGGCCATCGGTGTGCTTGGTGCGGTGGTGCGCGCCTGGCGACTACGGCCCTTCGATGCGTTGTTCGGCCTTTACGTGGAGCTGATCCGCAACACGCCCTTCATCGTCCAGTTGTTCTTCATCTTCTTCGGCCTGCCCTCGCTTGGCGTTCGGTTGACGGAATGGCAGGCGGCGGTACTGGCCATGGTGATCAACCTTGGGGCCTATTCCACCGAAATCATTCGGGCGGGTATCCAGGCCATTCCCAGAGGGCAACTGGAGGCTGCGGCGGCATTGGCCATGAGTCGTTTCGAGGCTTTTCGCCATGTGGTGCTGCAACCTGCACTGGCCAAGGTCTGGCCGGCCCTGTCGAGCCAGATCGTGATCGTAATGCTCGGGTCGGCGGTGTGCTCGCAGATCGCCACAGAAGAACTGTCGTTCGCTGCCAACTTCATCCAGTCGCGCAACTTCCGGGCTTTCGAGACATACCTGCTGACCACGGCTCTGTACCTGGTCATGGCTATCCTGGTGCGCCAACTGCTGGCATGGATCGGCCGGCGCGCTTTGACGGGGAGACGCTGAATGGATTTCACCTTGTGGGACATCGTGCGCAACCTGCTCGCAGGTTTGCAATGGACCTTGCTGCTGTCGCTGGTGGCGTTCGTCTGCGGTGGTATTGCCGGGCTGTTGCTGCTGTTGGCGCGAATCTCCGATAGCCGGATGCTGCGTGGCGCGGCCAGGAGCTACATCGAGCTGTTCCAGGGGACGCCGCTGCTGATGCAGCTGTTCATGGTGTTTTTCGGCATCGCCCTGTTCGGCATCGATGTTTCGGCCTGGATGGCGGCGGCCATCGCCTTGACGTTGTTCACCAGTGCCTTTCTCGCCGAGATCTGGCGAGGCTGCGTCGAGTCCATACCACATGGCCAGTGGGAGGCCTCCGGCAGCCTGGCCATGAGCCGTCTGGAGCAGTTGCGCCACGTGATCCTGCCCCAGGCCCTGCGCATTGCCGTCGCGCCGACCGTCGGGTTCTCGGTGCAGGTGGTCAAGGGCACGGCGGTGACCTCGATCATCGGTTTCACCGAGCTGACCAAGACCGGCGGCATGTTGGCCAACGCCACTTTCGAACCGTTCCTGATCTACGGTCTGGTGGCCGTGGGTTACTTCGTCCTTTGCTACCCGCTCTCGCTGAGCGCCCGTTACCTGGAGAGGAGGCTGCATGCCCCTGCTTAGAGTGTCCGCATTGCACAAGTACTACGGCGACAATCATGTGCTCAAGGGTGTCGACCTGGCGATCGAGGAGGGCGAGGTGGTCGCCATCATCGGCCGTAGCGGTTCCGGCAAGAGTACCTTCCTGCGTACCCTCAACGGCCTGGAGTCGATCAGCGATGGGGTGATCGAGGTGGATGGCGAATACCTGGATGCCGGCCGCGCCGACTTGCGCTCGCTGAGGCAGAAGGTTGGCATGGTGTTCCAGCAGTTCAACCTCTTCCCTCACCTGACAGTGGGCCAGAACGTGATGCTTGCACCCCAGGTGGTGAAGAAGGCCGGCAAGGCCGAGGCCCGCCAGTTGGCCGAGCAGATGCTCGCCAGGGTTGGACTGGGCGACAAGTTCGACGCCTACCCGGACCGCCTTTCCGGCGGCCAGCAGCAGCGGGTGGCGATTGCCCGGGCGCTTGCCATGTCGCCAAAGGTGTTGCTGTGCGACGAGATCACCTCGGCGCTCGACCCCGAGTTGGTCAACGAAGTGCTCGGTGTGGTGCGCCAACTGGCCAGTGAAGGCATGACCCTGATCATGGTCACCCACGAAATGCGTTTTGCCCGGGAAGTCGGTGACAAGCTGGTCTTCATGCATCAAGGCAAGGTCCACGAGACTGGCCATCCACGCGAGGTTTTTGCGGCGCCCCGAACAGCTGAGCTGGCGAATTTCATCGGTAGCGTGGCAGGAGGTTAGGTAGCGTCTGCAGGTTTCGTCGCCCCAAAAAAAATGCTCCGTATCGAATGTTACGGAGCATTTTTCATCATTGCCTGGATCCCAGGGGCTGCGGTGTGCCTTTGCCATGGGCCAGGTATCCATCACGCTTGCATCCACCGAGCTTCAGGTTTGACCCACGTCTACGGTCAAAGCCATGCCTTGATCTGCCTCGACACAGCGTCAGTGGAGATCCCGTATCGGTCATGCAAAGTCGGCAGTGCCCCTGCATCGAGAAACGCATCCGGTAGCGCGATCTGGCGGAAGGTTGGTGTGACCCCGTTGCGCAGCAGTACGCCGGCCACAGCTTCCCCCAGGCCCCCTATGATCGAGTGGTTTTCCGCAGTGACCACCAGGCGACCAGGCTTGCGTGCCTCGGCGAGAATGGTCTGTTCATCGAGCGGTTTGATGGTAGGCACGTGCAGTACCGACACGTCCACTCCGTCCTTTTGCAACTGCTCGGCAGCCTCCAGGGCGCGCATGGTCATGAGGCCACTGGCTATCAACAGCACGTCTCGGCCACCGCGCAGCACCTGTGCCTTGCCCAGCTGGAACTGGTAATCGTAGCGATCGAGCACCAAGGGTACGTTGCCGCGCAGCAGCCTCATGTAGACCGGCCCCTGATGGGCGGCGATCGCTGGCACAGCCTGCTCGATCTCCAGCGCATCACAGGGGTCGACGATCATCAGGTTGGGCATCGCCCGGAAGATGGCCAGGTCATCCGTGGCCTGGTGGCTAGGACCATAACCGGTGGTCAGGCCAGGCAGCCCGCAGACGATCTTGACGTTGAGGTTCTCTTCTGCAATCGCCATGCAGATGAAGTCGTAGGCCCGACGGGAGGCGAACACCGCATAGGTGGTGGCAAAGGGGGTCATGCCTTCCCGTGCCATGCCGGCAGCGGCGCTCATCAGTAGCTGTTCGGCCATGCCCATTTGATAGAAGCGCTCGGGGTGGGCTTTGGCGAAGATGTGCAGGTCGGTGTACTTGGACAGGTCGGCACTTAGGCCAACTATATCCTGACGTTGCTCGGCAAGGCTTGCCAGGGCATGGCCGAACGGGGCAGGGCGGGTCGGCTGGCCGTCGGCGGCAATCGAGGCGATCATGGCCGAGGTGGTCAGGCGTTTCTTGGGTGAGTTCACTGTGCTCATGCTTGGCTCCCGGCGTCCAGCGCTTTCAGGGCGAGGTCCCATTCGTTTTCATCGACGCGAATGAAGTGCGTCTTGTCGCGGTTTTCCAGGAAAGGCACACCTTTGCCCATGCGGGTATCGCAGATGATCACGCGCGGTTGCGCCCCGGCGTGGGCACGGGCCTGGTCGAAGGCGCCGACCAGCGCATCCAGGTCATTGCCGTCCACGCGTTGAACGAACCAGCCAAAGGCTTGCCAGCGGTCGACGATTGGCTCGAAGGCCAGTACTTCGCTGGAATGGCCATCCGCCTGCTGGTTGTTCACATCGATGATGGCGATCAGGTTGTCCAGGCGCCAATGGCTGGCCGACATGGCGGCCTCCCAGGTCGAGCCCTCGTTGAGCTCGCCATCGGACAGCAGGTTGTACACCCAGCTGTCCGACCCCTTGCGTTTGAGCCCGAGGCAGGCGCCGACGGCGATGCCCAAGCCGTGGCCGAGCGAGCCACCGGTGATCTCCATGCCTGGGGTATAGGCAGCCATACCAGACATGGGCAAGCGGCTATCGTCGCTACCGTAGGTTTCAAGCTCATCCTCTGGGATTACGCCGGCCTCGATCAGTGCGGCATAGAGGGCAATCGCGTAGTGCCCGATGGACAGGTAGAAACGGTCGCGCTGCTCCCATTCGGGGTTGCCGGGGTCGAGGCGCAGCGCATGGAAATACGCGACCGCCAGCAGGTCGGCGGCGCCCAGCGCCTGGCCGACATAGCCCTGGCCCTGGACTTGCCCCATGCGCAATGCGTGGCGGCGGATATTGCGAGCGCGCACAGCCAGCGGCAGCGCCTCGGTGTAGGTAGGCACAGCAGTCATTGAAGTGACTCCTTTTTTTCGAATCAACGATTGACCAGATGGGCCGGTACTCGCGACACCAGGAAGGCGCCAGACATGAGTACCGCCGTGATGAGATACATGCCGATGGCATTGCTGCCCAAGGTGGTAGTGACCCAGCCGATCAGGTAGGGCGAGCAGAAGCCGGCGAGGTTGGCGAAACTGTTCACCGCCGCGATGCCTGCCGCCGCCGATACACCTCCCAACAGCGTGGTGGGCAGCATCCAGAACAGTGAAGAGGCGGATAGCACTCCAGCCGCAGCGAGGCACAGGCTGAGGATCGACAACGTCAGGTTGCTGCCCAGTGCTGCGGCGAGGCTCAGGCCCAGTGCACCGATCAACATGGGGATCGCCAGGTGCCAGCGGCGTTCACGGTGACGGTCGCCGCTGCGCCCGGCCCACAGCATCGCGACGATGGCACACAGGTACGGCAGGCTGGTCAGCAGGCCGATGTGCAAAGGTTCGCTGACGCCGGCATTGCGTACCAGTGTGGGTAGCCAGAACGTGATTGCGTACTGGCCCATCACTACGCAGAAGTAGATGCCCGCCAGCAACCAGAGCCGACGGTCGCGGATGAAGTCGGCCACCGAGCCGTGGTTTACCTTGTGTTGTTCGTCTTCAGCCAGCTCCTTGCGCACCAGGGCTTTTTCTTCGTCGCTCAACCAGTGAGCCTGATCGACGCCATCCTTCAGGTAGCTCAGCACCAGAACGCCCACCAGTACCGTGGGGATGGCTTCGAGCAGGAACATCCACTGCCAGCCCGCCCAGCCGTGAACGCCGGCAAAGCGCTCCATGATCCAACCCGACAAGGGGCCGCCGATCATGCCCGACAGCGGAATCGCGATGAACCACAGCGCGGTCATCTTCGCTCGGCGGTAAGACGGGAACCAATAGGTCAGGTACAGCAGAAGCCCTGGTGCCAGGCCTGCTTCGGCGATCCCCAGCAAAAACCGCAGGGTATAGAATTGCCAGGCTGTCTCCACCAGGGCGAACATCGCCGAGATGATGCCCCAGGTGATCATGATGCGAGCGATCCAGCGTCGAGCGCCCACTTTGTGCAGAATGATGTTGCTGGGCACCTCGCAGAGAAAGTAGCCAATGAAGAACATGCCGGCGCCCAGCCCGTAGACCGCTTCGGAAAGGGCCAGGTCGTCCATCATCTGCAGCTTCGCAAAGCCGACATTGACCCTGTCCAGATAGGCGCACAGGTAGCAGAGCATGAGAAAAGGCATCAGTCGCCAGGCCGTTTTACGGTAGGCACTGCTGCGTGCGGCGGATACCGCATCGAGCGCTAATGTGGTCATTCGTTCTGATCTCTTGTTGTTATCGAACGCGTGGCCTGCGCCGGGCTCGGGTGCAGGTCACGATGCACCGGGTGCTCAGTGGATCAGCATCCCGCCGTTGACATCCAGGGTAATGCCCGTCAGGTAGCTGGACAGGTCACTGGCCAGGAACAAAGCTGCATTGGCGACATCGCGCGCCTCGCCCAGGCGGCCCAAGGGGATGCCTTCGATGATGGCGTGACGGCGCTCATCCTGCATGAGGCCACCGGTGATGTCAGTGTGAATCAGGCCTGGCGTGATCGAGTTGACGCGAATATTGTCCGGTCCCAGTTCACGGGCCATCGCCTTGCCCAGACCGAGCACGCCAGCCTTCGCCGCGCTGTAGTGAGGGCCACCGAAGATGCCGCCACCACGCTGGGCAGACACAGATGACATGCAGATGATGCTGCCGGCGCGTTGCGCCCGCATGGTTGGGATCACCGCCTGGGACATCAACAATGTGCCACGCAGGTTCACGTTGAGAATCCGGTCATAGTCAGCCCCGGTGATTTCCAGGGTTTTCACCGGCTGAGTGATGCCGGCATTGTTTACCAGCACGTCGATCCGACCGAATTGCGCGAGCACTTGAGCGATGGCATCACGCACTTGTGCTTCATCGGCAACGTTGGCAGCCACGCCGAGGTGGCCTTCGCCCAGTGAAGCGGCAGCCTCGGTCGCGGCGGAGGCGTCCAGGTCCAGGATCGCGACTTTGGCGCCCTGAGCGGCAAACGCCTGGGCTGTTGCGCGGCCGATGCCGCGGGCAGAGGCCGCGCCAGTGATCACGGCAAATTTTCCTGTTAACAGCATCGAAGGTGCTCCAGATGGTTGTTGTTGTGAGCAGTGGTTCAGGCAGAACCGATAGGCACAGCTTCGTCCCGGACAGCACCCCGAGCAACGCTGCCTCCTTCACCCGGTGCTGAAAAAAATTCAGCCCTCGACTTGTGCCTTGGGCTTACAGGAAGGTAAAAGCCTTGGTATCGCTTCGAATCCTTCAGGAAATGGTCATGAGCCTGGACATCCTCAGAAAATCGCCTCAGATCCCTTCCCTGAAAGCAATTCAGGCCTTCGAGCAAGTCGCTCGCTTCGCCAACGTTGCACGGGCCGCAGAGCAGTTGAACCTCACGCCCTCTGCGGTGAGCCACCAGATCGCTAACCTGGAAGCCTTGATCGGTCGTCCATTGTTCATTCGCGAGGCGCGCGGTGTTGCATTGACCCCGGCCGGAGAGCAGTACCTGCGCGAGGTATCAGGCATATTGCAAAGCCTGGCTACGGCCACCGAGCGCGCCGGCAACTCGGTGGGCTTCGATTGCTTGCGGCTTCATTCCGCGCCCAGCTTCGGCCTGCTCTGGTTGCTGCCGCGCCTGGACCATTTTCGTAACAGTCATCCGCAGATCCAGATCAACCTGTCGTGCTCCTACGAGTCGCTGCACTTCGGCCGCCATCAGATCGATCTGGATATCCGTCATGGCTACCCCAACTGGCCCAGCCTGGAAGTGCGTACCATCCGGCATGAACGTGCAACTGTGCTGGCCTCGCCACAGCTTCTCGAGCGTACGCCTATCAAGCAGCCGGGCGATCTGCTGGGGCAGAACCTGATCCTGTCGGAAGCCGCATTGGTGCAATGGCCCCAATGGTTCGCACAGCAAGGCGTGGCGTTGCCACAAACCCCTTACGCCCTGAGCTTCGATCGCTCCTACATGAGCCTGGAGGCCGCCAGCCATGGGTATGGGTTGGCCTTGGAGAGTTCCCTGTTGGCGCAGGACTATATCGCCCGGGGCGAGTTGGTACCGGTATTTGCGGAAGACTTGGCGACGCCCGTCAGTGCCCACCACCTGGTATTTCCGCGAGGCCATGCTGAAGCTCCCAGGGTTCGCCAGTTCCTTGAATGGGTGCAGGGCCAGCTCGGTCATGACTTCAATTACTGAGAGCAGTTTGCACAACAGATCAACTGCGCTAGGGGCCGGCTATCGAGTCAGCAGAAGGCTGGATAGCACCAGAACTCAACGGTAATAAGCAACAAGGGAAAAGCCCTACAACGCTATCGGAAGTTTCGCTGCCCGGTTCGGGTTGTACATCTTCAGGGTGTCGCTACCATCAGGGCTCGGCGCTTTCATGGAGTTTCCAGTGACTACTTCCGGCAATACAAGAAGGCGAGGTTGGTAGCGTGAATCAGCCCTTGGGTTCGCTCAGTAGCTTTCTGCGCTCGGCCTTGCTGATTCTATTGTGTCTATTGGGCGTATTCCCTCTGGATGTGATCCTGCCGTCATTCCCGGCGCTCGCAGGCGAGTTTCACGTCGAGCCACAGCAGATAGCTTACTCGGTGAGCTTCTTTGCGTTTGGTGTCGCCTTGGCGCAAATCGTGATCGGGCCATTGTCGGATGGCATGGGGCGCAAGCGGTTGTTGCTCGCTGGGTTGGGAGTGTCCATTGCAGGGGCAATGGGTTGTGTACTTTCAACCCGCTATGAGACGTTCATGGCGTTCCGTTTGCTGCAGGCCTTGGGTTGCGGGAGTTTCGTGCTGGGCCAGGCGCTCGTGCAGGATCTGTACAGTGGTAGGCAGCGCAATGCCATGCGTATCCTGCTGACCAGCGCAAGTGGGCTGTTCATCTCGTTGTCACCGGTCGCAGGCGCTTTTCTCCAACAATCCTTTGGCTGGAAGGGCAGTTTTACGGTATTCGCTTTCATAGCCGTGACCGTTTCATGCCTGTCATATGCATTGCTGCAGGACACGCCTGCATCGCGAGGCCGTACGTCGGGCATGCGCAGCTATTGGGTCATGCTGCGTGATACGACCTATCTTGCGCACTCCCTGTTGTCCAGCCTCGCGTTTGCCTGCCATTTTTCCTTCATCGTTGTCGCGCCATTGGCGTTGATGGACAGCCTGGGGCTGACGCCATATCAATTCTCGGTGGTATTTATCGCCTATGGGCTTGCGTATATCGCTGGCGGAGTAGCCGCGACCTACTTGAACAATCGCGTAACCCCGCAGTTTCAGATCAAGACGGGATTCCTGCTGATTGCTGCCGGGGGCATCACACTGGTGATCTGGGAACAGGTAGCGGGATTGACGGTGGCGAGTCTTATGCTGCCGATGATCATCTGCACGACGGGGACAACGCTGGTGCGTCCTGCTGCGACGACCCAAGCCTTGGCGCGTTACCCGCAGCAAGCCGGTGCGGCAGCGTCGCTCAATACGACATTGTTGTTCGCAGGTGGTGGTTTGGCCGGCAGTCTTGTTGCTGGCGTCGAAAGCGAGCTGCCGATGAGCCTGGGGCTTCTGTTCCTGGGTATCAGTTTGTGCGGATGGCTACTGCTTGCATGCCTGACGGAAACGCTGACCAGCACTCGAACTTGATAACGACCGAGCCATCCGCGGTGAAAACGATAACGGTGTAGCGCAGGTGTTGATCAGGCCCAGAAACCAAACAGCACCAACGCCGCCACGCCAAGCCCGACCGCAACCGAACAGCCGCCCAACGACAGTGCCGCCCGACCTTGCCGGTACCAACCATCCTGGCCCAGCTGCCGTGCCGGTGCCAACAGGCTGCGCCAGTGCAGTTCCGTGTCATGAAACGCTTGCAAGTTCGCCGTGTCCGCATCCAGCCAACGGCGAAAATCGATCCGCTCGCACGCCGTCACCTGTGGGCTCTGCAAGCGCACATACCATTGTCCGGCAACACTCGCCAGCACATCCCGGCGCGAGCGACCGGCCTGCAGTGCCTGGTCCATGTGCCGCTCGATGCTCGCCAATGGCAGGTCGAGGCGGGCGGCGATGATGGCGAAGTCCAGCTGGTCGAGGCGGTTGAGCAGGAATACTTGTTGCACACGCCGTGGCAGGCGTCTCAGGGCGTGCAGCAGGGCGTCGTCGGCATGATGTTCGGCAGCAGGGTTTGGGTGCTCAAGGGGCAGCAGCAGACGGCTCATGGACAGCTCCTTGCTCTATGGAGGGGGGAGGGATGGGGGCATCTTCCGTGATGCGTGATCAGCGTAGGTGAAACGAGATTGATTCTCAAGTGCTGATTCCGCAAAGTTTTGTAATGAGCGTTCACGCCCTGAAACACCTTTGCTATCATGCGCGCCATCACGATCTTCATTAGCCTGAAGAGCCAAAAAAAAGACCCAGCAAAAAGCTGGGTCAAAAACCGTGATTAGCCTGATGAGGAGATAATCTGAGAGCGACCTAAGCTCCAGGTTATCCAGCAGATCTTGCGATCAGCTGAGTGCAATAATAATCGTTATCATTTGCCAGTCAAATGAATTTTCGGTAATCCGGTAAAAAAGTTTTACCGGCGCGCTTCCTTGTCCCGGCAATCGGGGCCTTCGCCGTTACCCGGCCATCACGTTCTCTCCCTTCTTTCTTGTTTACAAACCCGATTCCACGGTGCGTTTGTGCTCGAGCAGTGCGCGCGCCATGTCCATCATGTGCATCAGGGCAAAGGTCAGTTCGCGCTGGCTACCGTGCTGGTGGGTGGCGGTTTCCTGCGCGGTGGCGGCGGCGCAGCGCAGCAGGGCGATGGCATGTTCCTGGGCCTGGTCGCCGGTTACACCCTCGTGCAGGGTCCAGATCCTGTTGTCCAGGGTGGGGCGCGGCGGGTTGGGGTTGAGGTAGTAGTCGAGGGCGCGGCGGGCGGCTTCGCTGTCGAGATCTGTTTCGTCGTTTTTCGGATGTTTCATCGCGATACCTTCTGATTTCCCTTCAAACACGCGGGAATCACAGGATAGGTCAGTCTGTACTATCTATCGAAAAATAAATAACTCAGATTGTGTATTGCTGCGAGTAATACAGTCCGTATTGTTGCCGCTCATGGAAAACTGGAACGCATTTCTCAAGCGCTACAAGCGCGAACACAATCTCAGCCAGCTCAAACTGGCCGAGCGCCTGGGCATGACTCAGGGGGGCGTGGGGCATTGGCTGCGTGGCACGCGGCGGCCGACGCTGGAAACCATCAACGAAAAGCTCGAAAAGCTTGGGCTGGTGTTTCTGGAAGCCCAAGTCATGGTGGTGGAGCGCGATATCGTGCGCGAATCGCCTGGTCACTATGCGGCTGAACAGCCGGTTTCGGCCGAAGCGCTGCTGTATGCGAGCTTTCGCTTCCCGGTGCTGAGTTGGGCTGACTTGCAGGGGCCTTTGCCAGAGACAAGCAAGGCCCACGAACAGACGGACTATATGCCCGCAGGCAATGCATTCTGGTTGGTGGTAGAAAACGACTCGATGAATGCCGCCAGCGGCAAGAGCGTGCCTGAGGGCATGCGTGTGCTGGTGGATACCGGCCTGCCGGCAGAACCAGGGAGGTTGGTAATCGCGCGGCAGCCCGGGCGGCCGGCAGTATTGCGGCAGTTGGTCGAGGAGGGCGGAGACAAGATGCTCAAGCCGCTGAATACGCGCTATCCGACAGTCCTGTGTGAAGAAGGCTGCGAGTTTCTGGGCGTGGTCGTGCGGGGGCACGAGGTTTTCTAGCTTGCCGGGGGCTGCTGTGCAGCCCTGTCGCGACACAAGGCCGCTCCTACAGCGGTCGCGTCGGGTTTTATCGTGACGCACGCCTTTGCAGGAGGCTGATGGCAGCGATGAATATGGATAAATGGATCGCCCTGGTCCGTAACCGGATGGAAGAGCTAGGGCTCACTCAAGAACAGCTGGCCGAGCGCGTTGGCGTGTCTCAAGGCAGCGTGGGGCATTGGGTGAACAAGCGGCGACAGCCGAAGATCGAGTCGATGAATCGCACGCTCGTCGAGATTGGCATGCCCCATTACAGCGTCAGCTTGCAGCTGCGCATTCAGGGGCAGGTTGACGGGGAGCGGAGTGTTTACGAGGTCGATGACTCCGATGATGACCTGGACCTCATGCAATACATCGTGTGCTTCCGCTACCCGGTGCTGGGCTGGGATGAGTTAGGTATCGCAGAGGGGGCGGAGCCAGGTGTGTTCGAGCAGACGGACTACCTGGCCCAAGGCAAGGCGTTCTGGCTGACTGTCGAGAATGATGCGATGAGTGCCGCCAGTGGCCGCAGTGTGCCGCAGGGCATGCGGATGTTGGTGGATCCTGGGGTAGATGCCGAGCCAGGGCGTCTGGTTATCGCTCGTCAGCCGGGCAAACCGGCGATTTTCCGTGAGTTGGCGGAGGAAGGTGGGCAACGGTACCTGAAGGCACTCAACAGCAACTACCCGGCGCTGTTGTGTGAGGAAGGCTGCGAGTTTCTGGGTGTGGTCGTGCGAGTGCATGGCTCCTTCTAGATTGCCGGGGCTGCTGCGCAGCCCTTTCGCGACACAAGGCCGCTCCTACAAGTACCGCACCAACCTCAGGGCATGCACCGTACCTGTAGGAGCGACCTTGTGTCGCGAAAGGGCCGCAAGGCGGCCCCCAGGACTTACTCCGCCAGTTCGACCAGCACCGTCCCTTCGCTGACCATATCCCCTTCCTGGCAGAACAACGCCTTCACCGTGCCGCCATGCGGCGCGCGGATGCTGTGCTCCATCTTCATGGCCTCCAGCACTACCAGCGCCGTACCTGCTTCCACCACCTGCCCAGGCTCCACCAGCACCCGTACGATGCTGCCGTTCATGGGCGCGCCCAGGCCGCCCTGGTGGCTGTGGCTGGCCTCGGCCTCGGCAATCGGGTCGAAGGCTTCGATGGCATGCATCTCGCCATCCCACTGCAAGTACAACGTGCCACCGCGGCGAATCGCCAGATGCTGGCGTCGCACGCCAGCCTGGTCATGCACCAATTGCTCGCCCAGCAACTGCCAGGTAGACGCAGCGCTGCGTTCCAGGGCAACCGCCTGGTCCTGCCCACCACTCGCCAGGTGCAGGCTGCTGCGCGCCGGCAGGCCCAGGCGCAGGCCGTTGCGCTCGGCCCACGGCGAACTGCGGTCGTCCTCTCGCTGGTGTGCGGCCTGGCCCTGCAACC
This sequence comes from Pseudomonas sp. S1(2024), assembly GCF_046557535.1. Taxonomy (NCBI): domain Bacteria; kingdom Pseudomonadati; phylum Pseudomonadota; class Gammaproteobacteria; order Pseudomonadales; family Pseudomonadaceae; genus Pseudomonas; species Pseudomonas sp. S1(2024). The sequence goes on along the minus strand of NZ_JBKGFP010000066.1, from coordinate 7,168 downwards.
AGGCCTCGGCCGCGGCTTCCCAGAAGCCTGCCGGCAGCGCTTGAGGCGCGGGCAGCAAAACCTCCTGGTGACGCGGAATGAAGCCAGTATCCAACTCCGCTGCAGCAAACGCCGGGTGGGCGAGAATGCGCCGCAGGAAGGCGATGTTGGTCTTCAACCCGCCAATGGCAAACTCGTCGAGCATGGCCAGCAAGCGCAGGCGCGCCTGCTCGCGGTCTTCGCCCCAGGCGATCAGCTTGCCCAGCATCGGGTCGTAGAACGGCGACACCACATCACCTTCGCTGACCCCGCTGTCCACCCGTCGCCCTTCGCCGGCTGCTGACTCGCGGTACAGCGCCAGCTTGCCGGTCGCGGGCAGGAATTCGTTGGCCGGGTCCTCGGCATACAGGCGCACTTCGATGGCATGGCCGATCAGCGGCACCTGGTCCTGGGTGATCGGCAGAGCCTCGCCGCAGGCCACGCGAATCTGCCAGGCCACCAGGTCGAGCCCGGTAATGGCCTCGGTAACCGGGTGCTCCACCTGCAGGCGGGTGTTCATCTCCATGAAGAAGAACTCGCCACGGGCATCGAGCAGGAACTCAACGGTGCCGGCGCCCACGTAGCCGATGGCCTGGGCCGCGCGTACCGCCGCCTCACCCATGGCCCGGCGCAATTCGGCTGACAGGCCTGGCGCAGGGGCTTCTTCCACCACCTTCTGGTGGCGGCGCTGGATCGAGCAGTCACGCTCGTTGAGGTACAGGCAGTTGCCGTGCTGGTCGGCGAATACCTGGATTTCCACATGGCGCGGCTTGAGCACGTACTTTTCTACCAGCATGCGCGCATCGCCGAACGACGACTGCGCCTCACGCTGGGCCGACGCCAGGGCGTCGGCCAGCTGGCTTTCTTCCTCGACCACTTTCATGCCCTTGCCACCGCCGCCGGCGCTGGCCTTGAGCAGCACCGGGTAGCCGATGCGTTCGGCGGCGGCGCGGAAGGTGTCCAGGTCTTGGGCTTCGCCGTGGTAGCCCGGCACCAGCGGCACGCCGGCGGCTTCCATCAGCGCCTTGGCCGCCGACTTGCTGCCCATGGCGTCGATGGCGCTGGCCGGTGGGCCGAGGAAGATCAACCCGGCCTCTTCGATGGCACGGGCGAAGCCTGCGTTCTCGGACAGGAAGCCATAGCCCGGGTGGATGGCCTGGGCACCGCTGGCCTTGGCTGCGGCCAGCAGCTTGTCGATCAGCAGGTAGCTTTCGGCAGCCTTGGTGCCGCCGAGGTCGACGCGGATATCGGCTTCGCGGCTGTGCCGGGCATCTCGGTCGGTGGCACTGTGCACGGCCACGGTGGTCAGGCCCATGGCCTTGGCGGTGCGCATCACCCGGCAGGCGATTTCGCCGCGGTTGGCGACCAGCAGGGTGGTCAAAGCGGGGCGGCTCATGGGCGCGGCTCCTTCTTGTCGTCGGTTTGCCAGGCGGGGCGGCGTTTTTCCAGGAAGGCGCGCAGGCCCTCCTGGCCTTCGGCGCTGACGCGGATGCGGGCGATGGTGTTTTCGCAGTAGCGGCGCAGGGCCGGGCTGAGTTCACCGTCGTCCACTTCACGCAGCAGGTCCTTGGTGGCGCGCAGCGCTTGCGGGCTGTTCTGCAGCAGGTTGCTCACCCAGGCTTCGACCTGGGCGTCCAGTTCGCTGGCCGGGTAGACCTCGGCCAGCAGGCCCAGCTCGCGGGCCCGCACGCCGCTGAAACGCTCGGCGGTGAGGGCATAGCGGCGCGCGGCACGCTCGCCGATGGCCTTGACCACGAACGGGCTGATCACTGCCGGGGCCAGGCCGATGCGCACTTCCGACAGGCACAGCTGAGCGTCTTCGGCACCGATGGCCATGTCGCAGCAACTGATCAGGCCCAGCGCGCCGCCAAAGGCCGCGCCTTGCACCACGGCCAGGGTCGGCGCCTTGAGGCGGTGCAGGGCGTACATCAGCTCGCCCAGCTCGCGGGCATCATCCAGGTTGGTGTTGAAGTCCAGCTGCGCCGACTGCTGCATCCAGGCCAGATCGGCGCCGGCGCTGAAGTGCCGGCCGCGGCCGCGCAGCAGCACGAAGCGCAGGCTGGCGTCCTCGGCCAACTGGTCGAGGGCGACGATCAGCTCGCGGATCATCAAGGCGTTGAAGGCGTTGTTCTTGTCCTCGCGGCTCAGCCACAGGGTGGCGAAGCCGCGCGGGTCGCGGATCACTTCGAGGGTGCTGAAATCGCTCATGGATCACATCCGGAAAATGCCGAAGCGGCTCTGTTCGATCGGTGCGTTCAGCGCGGCGGACAACGCCAGGCCGAGCACGTCGCGGGTCTGGGCCGGGTCGATGACACCGTCGTCCCACAGGCGGGCGCTGGAGTAGTAGGGGTGGCCCTGGTGCTCGTACTGGTCAAGGATCGGCTGTTTGAGCCGGGCTTCGTCTTCGGCGCTGAACGGGTGGCCACTGCGCTCGCTCTGTTCGCGCTTGACCTGGGCCAGCACGCCGGCGGCCTGTTCGGCCCCCATCACGCCGATCCGCGCATTGGGCCACATCCACAGGAAGCGCGGGTCGTAGGCACGGCCGCACATGCCGTAGTTGCCGGCGCCAAAGCTGCCGCCAATGATCACCGTGAACTTCGGCACCTGGGCGCAGGCCACGGCAGTGACCAGCTTGGCGCCGTGCTTGGCAATGCCGCCTTCTTCGTACTTTTTGCCGACCATGAAGCCGGTGATGTTCTGCAGGAACAGCAGCGGGATGCCGCGCTGGCAGGCCAGTTCGATGAAGTGCGCGCCTTTTTGCGCCGCTTCGGCGAACAGGATGCCGTTGTTGGCGAGGATCGCCACCGGGTAGCCGTGCAGGTGGGCGAAGCCGCACACCAGGGTGGTACCGAACAGCGCCTTGAACTCGTCGAACACCGAGCCGTCGACCAGGCGCGCGATCACCTCGCGCACGTCGAACGGTTGCTTGGCGTCGGCCGGCACCACGCCATACAGCTCATCGGCGGCATACAGCGGTGCCACCGGGGCCAGGCGCTGCAGCTTGCCCAGCTTGTGCCAGTTGAGGTTGGCCACGCTGCGTCGGGCCAGGGCCAGGGCGTGTTCGTCGTTGTCGGCATAGTGGTCGGCCACGCCGCTGGTGCGGCAGTGCACATCGGCACCGCCAAGGTCTTCGGCGCTAACCACCTCGCCGGTGGCCGCCTTCACCAGTGGCGGGCCGGCGAGGAAGATGGTCGCCTGCTGGCGCACCATGATCGCTTCGTCGGCCATCGCGGGCACGTAGGCACCGCCGGCGGTGCACGAGCCCATCACCACGGCAATCTGCGGAATACCCAGTGCGCTCATGTTGGCCTGGTTGAAGAAGATCCGCCCGAAGTGCTCGCGGTCGGGGAACACTTCGTCCTGCCGTGGCAAGTTGGCGCCGCCGGAGTCCACCAGGTAAATGCACGGCAGGCGGTTCTGCAGGGCGATGGTCTGCGCACGCAGGTGCTTCTTCACCGTCAGCGGGTAGTAGGAACCGCCTTTGACCGTGGCGTCGTTGGCCACGATCATGCATTCCACGCCTTCGACGCGGCCGATGCCGGCGATCACGCCCGCAGCGGGCACGTCTTCGCCATACACCTCATGGGCAGCCAGTTGGCCGATTTCGAGGAACGGCGAGCCCGGGTCCAGCAGGCGGTCGATACGCTCGCGTGGCAACAGCTTGCCACGCGAAGTGTGCCGCTCCTGAGCCTTGGGCCCACCGCCCTGGGCCACTTGGGCGAGCAGGCCGCGCAGGGCCTGGACCTGTTCGAGCATGGCCGCGCTGTTGCCGGCGAACTCCGCCGAACGCGGGTTGATCTGGGTGTGCAAGGTAGCCATGTGCGCCCGTCCCTTGTGCTCAGCGGGTTTCGTTGAACAGTTCGCGGCCGATCAGCATCCGGCGGATTTCGCTGGTGCCGGCACCGATCTCGTACAGCTTGGCGTCGCGCAGCAGGCGGCCTGCCGGGAATTCGTTGATATAGCCGTTGCCGCCGAGAATCTGGATCGCCTCCAGGGCCATTTGCGTGGCGCGCTCGGCGGTGTACAGGATCACTCCGGCGGCGTCCTTGCGGGTTGTCTCGCCACGGTCGCAGGCTTGGGCCACGGCATACAGGTAGGCGCGGCTGGCGTTGAGCTGGGTGTACATGTCGGCGATCTTGCCCTGGATCAGCTGAAACTCGCCGATGCTCTGGCCGAACTGCTTGCGGTCGTGAATGTAGGGCACTACCAGGTCCATGCAGCTCTGCATGATGCCGGTCGGGCCGCCGGACAGCACCACGCGCTCGTAGTCCAGGCCGCTCATCAGCACGCGCACGCCACCGTTGAGCTGGCCGAGGATGTTTTCTTCCGGCACTTCGACGCCGTCGAAGAACAGCTCGCAGGTGTTGGAGCCACGCATGCCCAGCTTGTCGAACTTGTTGCTGCGGCTGAAGCCTTTCCAGTCACGCTCGACGATGAACGCGGTGATGCCGTGCGCGCCCTTTTCCAGGTCGGTCTTGGCGTAGATCACGTAGGTGTTGGCGTCCGGGCCGTTGGTGATCCAGGTCTTGCTGCCGTTGAGCACGTAGTGGTCGCCGCGCTTTTCCGCGCGCAGCTTCATCGACACCACGTCGGAACCGGCGTTGGGCTCGCTCATGGCCAGGGCGCCGATGTGCTCGCCGCTGATCAGCTTGGGCAGGTACTTGAGCTTCTGCTCGTGGCTGCCGTTGCGGTTGATCTGGTTGACGCAGAGGTTGGAGTGGGCACCGTAGGACAGGGCCACCGAGGCCGAGCCACGGCTGATTTCTTCCATCGAAACCACGTGGGCCAGGTAGCCCAGGCCGGCACCGCCGTATTCTTCCGGCACGGTGATGCCCAGCAGGCCCATGTCGCCGAACTTGCGCCACATGTCGGCAGGGAACAGGTTGTCGTGGTCGATTTGCGCGGCGCGCGGAGCCAGTTCGGCGGCGACGAAGGTGCGCACCTGGTCGCGGAGCATGTCGATGGTTTCGCCCAGGGCGAAGTTCAGGGTGGGGTAATGCATGCTGGGGCACCTTGTTGTTCTTGAAATATGGGAAACACTCTGGCTCAAGGATCTGGCGCCGGACCCTGTGGGAGCTCTGGCGAAGGGGTCTGGCGACGGCCTTTGGGGGGTCGGGTTTGCCCGCGAATGCGTCAGCAGGACCACCGTCATTGCCTGAGTGATCGCATTCGCGGGCACGCCCACTCCCACAGGGTTCGGCGTCATGCCTGAGGGGCGGTGTCGTTCATCACCTTTACGTTAACGTAAACCTGCGTGCGCTCACTGTCAATCGACTCATCACCTTTACGTAAACGTAAATCTGCGCCAGAGTATTCCCGCTTGCTTCAGTCGTGCCCAGAACAACCACAAGAAGGGACACCCATGAGTCAACCAAGCTATACCCGCGGTCGCCAGGACCAAGCCTTGCTGACCCAGACCATCGGCCAGGCCTTCGACGCCACCGTGGCCCGTTGTGCCGACGGCGAGGCCCTGGTGTCGCGCCATCAGGGCCTGCGCTACAGCTGGCGGCAGTTGGCCGAGCAGGTCGAGGTGCATGCTCGTGCCCTGATGGCCCTGGGCGTGAACACCGGCGATCGGGTCGGCATCTGGTCGCCCAACTGCGCCCAGTGGTGCATCCTGCAGCTGGCCAGCGCCAAGGTCGGTGCGATTCTGGTCAACATCAACCCGGCCTACCGCGTGGGCGAGCTGGAATACGTGCTGCGCCAGTCCGGTTGCCGCTGGCTGGTGTGTGCCGATGCTTTCAAGACGTCCGACTACCACGCCATGGTTCAGGAACTGGCGCCGGAGCTGGCCAGCGCCACCCCCGGTGAAATGGCCAGTGAACGCCTGCCCGACCTGCGTGGTGTGGTCAGCCTGGCCGCCAACCCGCCGGCAGGCTTCCTGCCTTGGCAAGCGCTGGCCGAGCGGGCAGGGCAGACCTCCGTCGAGGCTTACGCGAAGCGCCAGCAAAGCCTGCAGTTCGACCAGCCGGTGAACATCCAGTACACCTCCGGCACCACAGGCGCTCCCAAGGGCGCCACGCTCAGCCACTACAACATCCTCAACAACGGCTTCATGGTCGGCGAAAGCCTGGGCCTGACCGCATGCGACCGCATGGTGATCCCGGTACCGCTGTACCACTGCTTCGGCATGGTCATGGCCAACCTCGGCTGCATCACCCATGGCAGCACCATGATCTACCCCAACGACGCCTTCGACGCCGAGTTCACCCTGCGCGCCGTGGCCGAAGAGCGCGCCAGCATCCTCTATGGCGTGCCGACCATGTTCATCGCCATGCTCGACCACCCCGCGCGCGCGCAAATGGACCTGTCGACCCTGCGCAGCGGCATCATGGCCGGCGCCACCTGCCCGATCGAGGTGATGCGCCGGGTCATCGACCAGATGCACATGGCCGAAGTGCAGATCGCCTACGGCATGACCGAAACCAGCCCGGTGTCACTGCAGACCGGCCCGGACGACGACCTTGAGCTGCGCGTGACCACCGTCGGCCGCACCCAGCCGCAGCTGGAGAACAAGCTGGTGGACGCCGACGGCTGCATCGTCCCGCGCGGCGAGATCGGCGAGCTGTGCACCCGCGGCTACAGCGTGATGCTCGGCTACTGGGACAACCCCCAGGCCACGGCAGATGCCATCGACCCGGCCGGCTGGATGCATTCTGGCGACCTGGCGGTGATGGACGAGCACGGCTACGTGCGCATTGTCGGGCGCAACAAGGACATGATCATTCGCGGCGGCGAGAACATCTACCCGCGTGAACTGGAAGAGTTCTTCTACACCCACCCGGCGGTGGCCGATGCGCAGGTGATCGGCATCCCGTGCAACCGGTATGGCGAGGAGATCGTCGCCTGGATCAAGCTGCACCCGGGGCACAGTGCCACGGTCGAGGAACTGCAGGGCTGGTGCAAGGCGCGCATCGCACACTTCAAGGTGCCACGGCATATCCGGTTCGTTGACGAATACCCGATGACGGTGACCGGCAAGGTGCAGAAGTTCCGCATGCGGGAGATCAGTGTGGCGGAGATCTCGGCGGTTACTGCTGGTTGATGCATTGGCCGTTCCGACCCTTTCGCGGGCACGCCCGCTCCCACAGGTACTTCACTGCCCTCGGGCTCTGTGAAATACCTGTGGGAGCGGGCGTGCCCGCGAAGA
>NZ_JBKGFP010000065.1:0-26532 GCF_046557535.1 Pseudomonas sp. S1(2024) | reverse complement strand
AAGGTTGGGGCCCGGGGGGTTTTGCTTTTTTTGGGGTTGGGGGGAGGCTTGGGGGGGGTGGGCGTGCCCGCGAAGAGGCCGGCCCTGCCAGCACAAGATCCTGGTCTACCCTTAAGCCTTCACCGGTGGTTCCTGGCTCGGTGGGTCGCCCACCGTCGGCGGCACGGTCGGTTTGATCGGCAGCTCGTCCGGCTCTTCCTCCGGTACGGGCGGCGGCAGGCTCGGGTCGTCGATGTTGGGATCGGGAGTCTCCGGTGGAATGGGAATGTTCATGGCCTGACCTCGCTTGGGTAATTGAAGAGGTGCTGCAGGCTTCGACCCCTGGCAGCTGCCGTTCGCTCAATTTTTTTGAACCCCACGCCTGTGCCCGGCTCTGAACCCTTACCGCCACCAGCCTGAGGGAGCAAGGTCCGATGTCACGAAACGAGCCCTTCGAAAGCGTGCCCATGGCCAACGATCACCCGGACCAGGCCATCAGCCTGTCCCAGGCGCTGCTGGCGCCGCGCATCGTGATCGAAGACACCCAACCCGTGCTCGAAGGCGGCACTTTCGCCGCCAAGGCCATCAGTGGCCAGCCGGTGGCGGTCAGCAGCAAGGTCTACAGCGACGGCCACGACCGCCTGGCCGTGATGCTCAACTGGCGCCAGGCCCACAGCCGGCGCTGGCATTGCGTGCCCATGCACTCGCCGGGCAACGACCTGTGGCTGGCCGAATTCACCCCCACTGAACTGGGCCCGCACCTGTTCAGCATCGAGGCCTGGATCGACCCGTTCGCTACCTACTGCCACGACCTGGAGAAGAAGTACCACGCCGGTGTCGAGGTCCGGTTGGAACTGGAGGAAGGTCGATTGATGCTGGGCAAGGGCATCGAGCTGTGCAACGGTGCCCTGCGCGAGGAGCTCCAGGCGTTGCAGCAGCGCCTGCCCACGCTTAATGCCGACGACCAGGTGGCACTGTTTCTCGACCCCGCTACCGCCCGCCTGATGAGCGACGCCGAGCACCGCAGCTACCTGGCCCGCAGCCGCGAATTCCCCGTCGATGTCGACCGCCCGGCCGCGCAGTTCGCCAGCTGGTACGAGCTGTTCCCGCGCTCGATCACCGACAGCCCCGAGCGCCACGGCACGTTCAACGATGTGCACGAGCGCCTGCCGATGATCCGCGATATGGGCTTCGACGTGCTGTACTTCCCGCCGATCCATCCGATCGGCATGCAGCACCGCAAGGGCCGCAACAACGCCCTCACGGCAGAGCCCGGCGACCCGGGCAGCCCGTATGCCATCGGCAGCGCGGAAGGCGGCCACGAGGCAATTCACCCGCAGCTGGGCAGCCGCGACGACTTCCGCCGCCTGGTGGCCGCGGCGGCCGAGCATGGCCTGGAAATCGCCCTCGACTTCGCGATCCAGTGCTCCCAGGACCACCCCTGGCTCAAGGAGCACCCCGGCTGGTTCAGTTGGCGACCGGATGGCACCATCCGCTATGCCGAGAACCCGCCGAAGAAATACCAGGACATCGTCAACGTCGATTTCTACGCGCCCGAGGCCGTGCCCTCGCTGTGGCTGGCTTTGCGTGACGTAGTGGTCGGCTGGGTCGAGGAGGGTGTCAAGACCTTCCGCGTCGACAACCCGCACACCAAACCACTGCCATTCTGGCAATGGCTGATCGCCAATGTGCGCAGCCGGCACCCGGAGGTCATCTTCCTCGCCGAAGCCTTCACCAAACCGGCGATGATGGCCCGCCTGGGCAAGGTCGGGTACGCGCAGAGCTATACCTACTTCACCTGGCGCAATCACAAACAGGAACTGCGCGAGTACTTCGAGCAGCTCAACCAGCCGCCATGGAGCCAGTGCTACCGGCCCAACTTCTTCGTCAACACGCCCGACATCAACCCGTACTTCCTGCATACCTCCGGCCGTGCCGGCTTCCTCATACGCGCTGCACTGGCCACCATGGGGTCGGGGCTGTGGGGCATGTATTCGGGCTTCGAACTGTGCGAAGGCACACCGCTGCCGGGCAAGGAGGAGTACCTGGATTCGGAGAAGTACGAAATCCGCCCACGCGATTTCAGCCAACCCGGCAACATCATTGCCGAGATCGCCCAGCTCAACCGCATCCGCCGGCAGAACCGCGCCTTGCAGACCCACCTGGGCGTGGCGTTCTTCAACTGCTGGAACGACAACATCCTGTACTTCGCCAAGCGCACGCCCGAGCGCGACAACTACATTCTGGTGGCAATCAGCCTCGACCCGCACAACGCCCAGGAGGCGCATTTCGAGCTGCCGCTGTGGGAGCTGGGGCTGGATGACAACGCCGAAACCCATGGTGAGGACTTGATGACCGGACATCGCTGGTCGTGGTACGGCAAGACCCAATGGATGCGCATCGAACCCTGGCATCTGCCTTTCGGTATCTGGCGCATCGAAAAGGCCCGCTAACGGTGGTTCGCGCTCCTACAGGGGCCAGAGCAACCAGAAATTGAAAGGAGTCGCACATGGCCAAGCGTTCCCGCCCGGCAGCCTTCATTGACGACCCGCTGTGGTACAAGGACGCCGTCATCTACCAGCTGCACATCAAGTCGTTCTTCGATTCGAACAACGACGGCATCGGCGACTTCGCCGGCCTGATCAGCAAGCTCGACTACATTGCCGAGCTGGGCGTCAATACCCTGTGGCTGCTGCCGTTCTATCCCTCGCCACGCCGCGACGACGGCTACGACATCGCCGAATACAAGGCCGTGCACCCCGACTACGGCAACCTGGCCGATGCCCGCCGCTTCATCGCCGAGGCGCACAAACGCGGCCTGCGGGTAATCACCGAGTTGGTCATCAACCACACCAGCGACCAGCACCCCTGGTTCCAGCGCGCCCGCCATGCCAAGCGCGGCAGCAAGGCCCGGGACTTCTACGTGTGGTCGGATGATGACCAGAAGTACGACGGCACGCGCATCATCTTCCTCGATACCGAGAAGTCCAACTGGACCTGGGACCCGGTCGCAGGCCAGTACTTCTGGCACCGCTTCTACTCGCACCAGCCCGACCTCAACTTCGACAACCCGCAAGTGCTCAAGGCTGTGATCAAGGTGATGCGCTTCTGGCTCGACCTGGGTGTCGATGGCCTGCGCCTGGACGCCATCCCCTACCTGATCGAGCGCGACGGCACCAACAACGAGAACCTTGCCGAAACCCACGACGTGCTCAAGGCGATCCGCGCCGAAATCGACGCCAACTACCCCGACCGCATGTTGCTTGCCGAGGCCAACCAATGGCCCGAGGACACCCGCCCGTACTTCGGCGAAGGCGAGGGCGACGAATGCCACATGGCCTTCCACTTCCCGTTGATGCCGCGCATGTACATGGCCCTGGCCATGGAAGACCGTTTCCCGATCACCGACATCCTGCGCCAGACTCCGGAAATCCCCGCCAACTGCCAATGGGCGATCTTCCTGCGCAACCACGATGAGCTGACCCTGGAAATGGTTACCGACCGCGAGCGCGATTACCTGTGGAACTACTACGCCGAAGACCGCCGCGCCCGCATCAACCTGGGCATCCGCCGCCGCCTCGCGCCGCTGCTGCAGCGCGACCGCCGGCGCATCGAACTGCTCACCAGCCTGCTGCTGTCGATGCCCGGCACGCCCACCCTGTATTACGGCGACGAACTGGGCATGGGCGACAACATCTATCTAGGCGACCGCGACGGCGTTCGCACGCCCATGCAATGGTCGCCGGACCGCAACGGCGGTTTCTCCCGTGCAGACCCGCAGCGCCTGGTACTGCCGCCGATCATGGACCCGCTGTATGGTTACCAGACCGTCAACGTCGAAGCCCAGGCCAACGACCCGCATTCGCTGCTGAACTGGACCCGGCGCATGCTGGCGGTGCGCAAGCAGCAGAAGGCCTTCGGCCGCGGCAGCCTGCGCACCCTCACGCCGAACAACCGGCGCATCCTCGCCTACTTGCGCGAGTACACCGACGCCGATGGCAACACTGAAGTCATCCTGTGCGTGGCCAACGTTTCCCGCGCCGCCCAGGCAGCTGAACTGGAATTGTCACAATACGCCGACAAAGTACCGGTGGAGATGCTCGGCGGCAGCGCCTTCCCGCCAATCGGGCAACTGCCGTTCCTGCTGACATTGCCACCCTACGCCTTCTACTGGTTCCTGCTGGCCAGCCACGACCGCATGCCCAGCTGGCACATCCAGGCCACCGAGGGGTTACCCGAATTGACCACACTGGTATTGCGCAAGCGCATGGAAGAACTGTTGGAGGCCCCCTCCAGCGATACCCTGCAAAGCGCCATCCTGCCGCAGTACCTGCCCAAGCGGCGCTGGTTCGCCGGCAAGGAAGGGCCGATCGACCAGGTGCGCCTGTGCTACGGCGTGCGTTTCGGCACCACCACCACGCCGGTGCTGCTCGGTGAAATCGAAGTGCTCAGCGAGGGTATGGCTACCCGCTACCAGCTGCCGTTCGGCCTGCTGCCTGAAGAGCAGATCAGTACCGCACTGCCGCAGCAGCTGGCCCTGGCGCGGGTGCGCCGTGCCCATCAGGTTGGCCTGATCACCGATGCCTTCGTCCTCGAGCCATTCATCCGCGCGGTGCTGCGTGCCTGTGAGGGCGGCATGCATCTGCCTTGTGGCAACGGCGAGGGCGAGCTGCGCTTCGAAAGCACGCAGCAGTTGGCGAGCCTGGCGTTGAACGACGAAAGCAGCGTGCGCTACCTCAGCGCCGAGCAGTCCAACAGCTCGGTGGTGATTGGCGACCAGGTGGTGCTCAAGCTGATTCGCCGGGTCAACCCGGGTGTGCACCCCGAGCTGGAAATGAGTGCCTACCTGACCGCTGCAGGCTTTGCCAACATTTCGCCGCTGCTGGCCTGGGTCAGCCGGGTGGACGAGCAGGGCGCGCCACACCTGCTGATGATCGCCCAGGGCTACCTGAGCAACCAGGGTGACGCCTGGGCCTGGACCCAGAACACCCTGGAACGGGCCATCCGCGACCAGATGGAGCCCTCCAGCATCGACGCCGATGCGCACACTGATGCACTGGCCGAACTCACCGGCTTTGCCGCCTTGCTCGGCCAGCGCCTGGGCGAGATGCACCTGCTGCTGGCCGCACCGACCAACGACGAGGCCTTCCAGCCGCGCCCGAGCGATGCCGACGACAGCGAACGCTGGAGTGCGCAGATCAGCGCCGAACTCACCCATGCCCTCGACCTGCTGGCCCAGCACCGCGACAGCCTAGACAGCGAAAGCCAGGCGCTGGTCGACGACTTGCAGCAACAGCGCGACGGCCTGGCCCAGCACATCGCCAACCTGACCCGCCAGGCCCAGGGCGGCCTGTTGATGCGCGTGCACGGCGACCTGCACCTGGGCCAGGTGCTGGTGGTGCAGGGCGACGCCTACCTCATCGATTTCGAAGGTGAACCGGCCCGGCCGCTGCAAGAGCGTCGGGCAAGACACAGCCCGTACAAGGATGTCAGCGGCGTGCTGCGATCCTTCGACTATGCTGCTGCCATGATCTTGCGCAGCGCGTCTGCGGTCGACCTTTCCGACCCGGCGCGCCAAGCCCGGCAACGGGTTGCCAGGCAGTACCTGCACCAGTCGCGGCATGCCTTTGTCGAAGCCTATGGCCTGGCCACCGCGGCCATGCCTCACGCCTGGCAACAGGCCGAGGGCGAGCGTGCTGCACTGGAGCTGTTCTGCCTGGAAAAAGCCGCCTATGAAATCACATACGAAGCCGAGAACCGTCCGAGCTGGCTGGCCGTGCCTTTGCATGGCCTGCATGGACTGATCAGTACCTGGGGAGAGTCATAGATGAATGCAACCACGCGTGAAAACGGCGGCCTTCGGCAACGGGACCTCGACGCCCTGGCCCGCGCCGAGCACGCCGATCCATTTGCGGTACTCGGCCCCCATGGCGATGGCGCCGGTGGGCAGGTGGTCCGCGCTTTCCTGCCCAACGCCCTGAATGTGTGCATCCTGGCCCGGCATGACGGGCGCATCCTCGCCGAAATGGAGCAGGGCAGCCTGCCGGGGCTGTTCACCGCGCACCTCGATGAGGCACACCCGTACCTGCTGCAGATCGGCTGGGCCGGTGGCGAGCAGGTCACCGAAGACCCCTACAGCTTCGGCCCGCAACTGGGCGACATGGACCTGTACCTGTTCGCCGAAGGCAACCACCGCGACCTGTCCGGGCGCTTCGGTGCGCAACCCATCCAGGTCGATGGCGTCGACGGCGTGTGTTTCTCGGTGTGGGCACCGAACGCGCGGCGCGTGTCGGTGGTGGGTGACTTCAACAACTGGGATGGCCGCCGCCACCCCATGCGCCTGCGCCACAGCGCCGGGGTGTGGGAGCTGTTCGTGCCGCGCCTGGGCGTGGGCGAAACCTACAAGTTCGAGGTGCTGGGCAAGGACGGCATACTGCCCCTGAAGGCCGACCCGCTGGCGCGCGCCACCGAACTGCCGCCGAGCACCGCATCCAAGGTGGCAGGGGCGCTCAGCCACGACTGGCAAGACCACGACTGGATGGCGCAACGCGCGCAACGCCATGCCTACAGTGCGCCGCTGTCGATCTACGAACTGCACCCGGGGTCGTGGCGCTGCGAGCTGGATGAGGCGGGCGAGGTCGGGCGCTATTACAACTGGCGCGAGCTGGCCGAGCGCCTGGTGCCGTACGTTCAGGAACTGGGCTTCACCCACATCGAACTGCTGCCGATCATGGAGCACCCGTTCGGCGGCTCCTGGGGCTACCAGCCGCTGTCGCTGTTCGCGCCCACCTCGCGCTACGGCAGCGCCGAGGACTTCGCCGCCTTCATCGACGCCTGCCATCAAGGGGGCATTGGTGTACTGCTGGACTGGGTACCGGCGCATTTCCCCACCGACGAACACGGCCTGGCGCGTTTCGACGGCACCGCCCTGTACGAATACGACAACCCCCTGGAGGGCTACCACCAGGACTGGAACACGCTGATCTACAACCTTGGCCGCAACGAAGTGCGCGGCTTCATGATGGCCTCGGCGCTGCACTGGCTGAAGCACTTCCACATCGATGGCCTGCGTGTCGATGCAGTGGCCTCGATGCTGTACCGCGACTATTCGCGCAAGGCCGGCGAATGGGTGCCCAACCGCCACGGCGGGCGCGAGAACCTGGAGGCCATCGACTTCATCCGCCACCTCAACGGCGTGGCGGCCCACGAGGCCCCGGGTGCGCTGATCATCGCCGAGGAGTCCACCGCCTGGCCCGGCGTCAGCCAGCCGACCCAGCAGGGCGGCCTGGGCTTTGCCTACAAGTGGAACATGGGCTGGATGCACGACACCTTGCATTACATCCAGAACGACCCGGTGCACCGCACTTATCATCACAACGAGATGAGCTTCGGGCTGATCTATGCCTATTCCGAGCACTTCATCCTGCCCATCTCCCACGACGAAGTGGTGCACGGCAAGCATTCGCTGATCGACAAGATGCCCGGCGACCGCTGGCAGAAGTTCGCCAACCTGCGTGCCTACCTCACCTTCATGTGGGCACATCCGGGCAAGAAGCTGCTGTTCATGGGCTGCGAGTTCGGCCAGTGGCGTGAGTGGGACCACGATGGCGAGCTGGACTGGTACCTGCTGCAGTACCCTGAGCACCAGGGTGTACAGCGCCTGGTAGGCGACCTCAACCGCCTGTACCGCGAGGTGCCGGCGTTGCATGAGCAGGATTGCCAGCCGCAGGGTTTCCAGTGGCTGATTGGTGACGATGCGCAGAACAGCGTGTATGCCTGGCTGCGCTGGAGCAGCAGTGGCGAGCCGGTGCTGGTGGTGGCCAACTTCACCCCGGTGCCGCGCGAGGGGTATCGCATTGGCGTGCCGTTTGGCGAACGCTGGCAGGAGCTGTTGAACAGTGATGCAGAGCTGTATGCCGGGTCCAATGTCGGCAACCTGGGGGTCGTGCAAAGTGACGAGATAGCCAGCCATGGGCAGCCGCAGTCGCTGGCCCTGAACCTGCCGCCGCTGGGTGTGCTGGTGATGAAGCCGGTCTGATCTTCTGCCTGTACTGGCCTCTTCGCGGGCATGCCCGCTCCCACAGGTACGGCGCCAACCTCTGGCCCTGTGCTATCCCTGTGGGAGCGGGCGTGCCCGCGAAAGGGCCGACCCTGCCTACCACCGCATCCGCACCCCAAGGCTGCCAATCAACCCGTTCAGATCATTGTCGTCCACGTCACTGCTGTAATCGGCACTGACAAACAGCGCCACCGTGGGTGTCACCCGCGCCACCAGCCCCAACCCCAGTTCCACCGTGGTCGAGTAGCGCGAGCTGGAGATCTTGTCGACCTGGTCCAGCTTCACCTCATCGGCATTGCTGAAGTCATACCACACGTTGGTCCGCACATAGGGTTCGATCGGCATGCCGCGTATTTCATAACGCCCGGACAGCCTGGCGCCGACCCGGCCGCTCCAGCTCGGCTGGCTGTCGAAGGCCTGCAAGGTCTCCTCCTGTGCCCGGCTGCCGGGGAAGAACTGCTGGTTGATCAACTGCGCCTGCGGCTCGATCACCCAGCCGCCACCCAGGCCGATGGGGATGCCGCCTTCCAGCGAGAAGGTCATCGCGTGGCCGCTGTCGTCCAGTCGCTGGCCGTTCTCGCCACGGCCATTGACGTCGATGCGCGAACCCATGGCCACGGCATCCAGGTGCCAGCCCTGTTCATGGGTCATGCTCCAGTACACCCCCAGGCTTTCACCGCTGAGGTTCACGGCGTTGCGTTGCTTGTCGCCCAACAGCTGGCGCATGCCGTTGAAGTTGGTCTGCAGGTTGTTTTGCCCCACGAAGATCCCCGCGCGGTGCACATTGCCCGCTGCAGTTTCACGCACGAACAGGTCCGGGCCGATCATCAGTTGCTGGCTGGGGGCCTCCAGCTGGTCCGGAGGCTGCGCGCTACTGCGCGCGGTGGTGGGGAAGAACTGCGCCCACTGGCTGGCGACCAGGTCCGGTGCAGCCTGCCCATGGCGTTCGCTCATCTTTTGCGAGAACGCGTTCAAGGTACCGATACTCAAGCCACTGGCGCTCACCGGGTCAAGCGTAAGCTGTGGTACTGCCGGTTGGTGCAGGAAGCCGGGCGAGGTCGGGTCGTCCTGCAGTTCATACGCGATAGTTTCCACCGGGGTTGCCAGAAGCAGCGACGTGGAAACCGCGTAGAAAATGCTTTCGAAGCGCAAGGGGTTCGAGGTGCTTTTCATGGCGGATCTCCTTTGTTTTTGTGTTACAGCCCTAGGACCTGGCCTGTTGTCACGAGCTGTACGGCAAAAACAGTGGGCGACCCAAACCAGCACGCCTGGCTTTGTGCAACGCGCACGAAGGCGCGAGCTAGAGGCCCTGCGCGAGATCATTACTGCTTGATATGTTCAGCTAAGGAGAGGGCGCCGCTTGCGTCAAGAAAGCGTGAAGGATGTGTTCAGGTTCCGTGGCTTTGTTCAACTTGTTGAATCACAAGATAATTCGGCCAGGTATAGCCAGGTTCGCTATTTGCCGTGCTGCGGCTATGAAGAATGATTGCTAAGCCTGACTTCGACCGACAACGGCAGGTGGTCCGACAGGTGCGACCAAGGTTTGTGCCCCAGAATCCGCGGCCCATGGCTTTCGGCGTTGCGCAGGTAGACACGGTCCAGGCGCAACAGCGGCAGCCGCGCAGGATAGGTGCGGGCCAGGTGGCCATGGTGGCGTTCGAAGGCCTCGTGCAGGTCACGCTGCAGGCCCAAGGTGCGGTTGCCGTGGGATTTCCAGTCGTTGAAGTCGCCAGCGATGATCACCGGGGCGTCGGTGGGCAAGGATTCGAGCAGCTTGCGCAGCAGTTGCAGCTGCTTCTGGCGGTGGCTTTCCAGTAACGACAGGTGCACGCAGATGGCATGCACCTGATGCTGGCCAGGCACGTCGAGGACGCAGTGCAGCAGGCCACGTCGTTCGGGGCCGGTGATCGACACGTCGAGGTTGCGATGTTCGATGATCGGGTATTTGGACAGCAGCGCGTTGCCGTGGTGGCCGTCAGGATAGACCGCGTTGCGCCCGTAGGCGAAGTCGCTCCACATGCTGTCGGCGAGGAACTCGTACTGCGAGGTCTGCGGCCAGCCGGGGTAGCGCGCGGCGTGGCGGTCGTGGCTGCCGAGCACCTCCTGGAGAAAGACGATGTCGGCCTGGGTGCTGCGCACCGCCTCGCGCAGTTCCGGCAGGATGAAGCGTCGGTTGAAGGCGGTGAAGCCCTTGTGGGTATTCACCGTCAGCACCCGCAGCCGCTTCACGGCCGGGGCCTGGTTGACACTGGCGAAACCTTTACTGCCGGCTTCGGGGTTCACGGTTACTCCTCAATGGCGGGTGCATGGGGGTCGTATGTCCCGGCCCTATCGCCGGCAAGCCGGCTCCCACAGGTCACGCACAGGCCCGTCGGCCAGCGGATTACCTGTGGGAGCTGGCTTGCCGGCGATGAGGCCAGTACAGGCAACCGATACACAATGGGACCGACGATGGTCCCCCGGGGTTCACTCCTCATCACGCTGCAACACCATCAGCAGCAACGATCGCCCCTTCACCTCGAACGTGCTGTCGAACTGCAGATGCTGCCCCTTGCGCAGCTCTGGCCGGTCGGTATCGACCAGGCAGCTCCAGTAATCCCCCTCGGGCACGGTCGGCAACTCGAACGGTACGATGTCATGGTGGGCATTGACGATCAGCAGCACGGTGGCCTCGGCGCCTGGCCTGGCAATGCCGCTGACCTGGGCACGGCCATCGATCAACATGCCCAGACAACGCCCGTGCGGGTCTTCCCATTGCTCCACGCTCATCTCGTTGCCATCCGGTGCCAGCCAGGTCACATCCTTGACGCCGATCGCTTCATTGTAGTCGCCCACCAGGAAGCGCGAGCGGCGCAGTACCGGGTAGGCCAGACGCAGGCGGGTGAGGCGCTTGACGAAGGCCAGCAGCTCTTTGCCCTCCTGGTCCAGATCCCAGTTCACCCAGCCGATCTCGCTGTCCTGGCAATAGGCATTGTTGTTGCCGTGCTGGGTACGGCTGAACTCATCGCCGGCGACGATCATCGGCGTGCCCTGGGCCAGCAGCAGGGTAGCGAAGTAGTTGCGCATCTGGCGCATGCGCAGGGCATTCACGGCCGGGTCGTCGGTTGGCCCCTCGACACCGCAGTTCCATGACAGGTTGTTATCGGTGCCGTCCTGGTTGTTCTCGTCGTTGTCCTCGTTGTGCTTGTGGTTGTACGACACCAGGTCGCGCAAGGTGAAACCGTCGTGAGCGGTGACGAAGTTGACCGAGGCATAGGGACGCCGGCCACGGTTGTTGAACATGTCCCCCGAGGCTGTCATGCGCGAGGCAAAGTCGGCCAGTTGGCCTTCGTCGCCTTTCCAGAAGGCGCGCACGGTGTCGCGGAAGCGGTCGTTCCACTCTGCCCAGCCCGGGGCAAAGTTGCCCACCTGGTAACCGCCCGGGCCGCAGTCCCAGGGCTCGGCAATCAGCTTCACCTGGCTCAGCATCGGGTCCTGGCGGCAGGCGACGAGGAAGCCGTGGCGTTCGCTGTAGCCGTCGTGGTAGCGGCCAAGGATGGTCGCCAGGTCGAAGCGGAAGCCGTCCACGTGCATTTCGCCGGCCCAGTAGCGCAGCGAGTCGGTGACCAGCTGCAGCACGCAGGGGTGGCTCAGGTCCAGGGTGTTGCCGGTGCCGGAATCGTTGATGTAATAGCGCTTGTCGTCCGGCATCAGGCGGTAGTACGAGGCGTTGTCGATACCGCGCATCGACAGCGTGGGGCCGCGCTCGTTGCCTTCGGCGGTGTGGTTGTAGACCACATCCAGGATCACCTCCAGCCCGGCGTCGTGCAGGTGTGCGACCATTTCCTTGAACTCGGCGATCTTGCCGCTAGCCAGGTAACGCGGGTGGGGCGCGAAGAAGGCGATGCTGTTGTAGCCCCAGTAGTTGTTCAGGCCCTTGTCCAGCAGGTGCTGGTCGTTGACGAAGGCGTGAATCGGCAGCAACTCGATGCTGGAAACGCCCAGCTCCTTGATGTGCTTGAGCAACTCGTCATTGGCCAGGCCGGCGAAGGTGCCGCGCAGTTTTTCCGGCACCGCCGGGTGGCGCATGCTGATGCCACGGGTGTGGGCCTCATAAATGATCGTACGCTCCCAGGGGATCTGCACGCGCTGGTCGCGGCCCCAGGTGAATGCAGGGTCGATCACCTTGCACTTGGGCACGAAGGGCGCGCTGTCGCGCTCGTCGAACGACAGGTCACCGTCGGGGTGGCCGATGGTGTAGCCGAACAGTGCTTCGGACCATTGCAGGCTGCCGACCAGTTGCTTGGCATACGGGTCGATCAGCAGTTTATTGGGGTTGAAGCGGTGGCCGTTCTCCGGCTCGTAGGGGCCGTGCACGCGGTAGCCGTAGACCAGCCCTGGGTGAGCGTCAGGCAGGTAGCCGTGGTATATCTCGTCGGTGTATTCGGGGAGCTCGATGCGTTCGATTTCGTGCTCGCCGGTGGAGTCGAACAGGCACAGCTCGACCTTGGTGGCATTGGCCGAGAACAGGGCAAAGTTGACCCCAAGGCCATCCCAGGTGGCGCCGAGGGGGAAGGGCAGGCCTTCGCGGATACGCGACGGGGCGACCGAGCGGGTTTTCTTCGGGGTGCGGGGGCTCATGGCGGTCCTCTAGTGGCCGTGGTGAAGGGGAGGGTTGTGTAGTCCTGTCCTGGCCCTATCGCCGGCAAGCCAGCTCCCACAAGGTCTCCACAGGTTTCAAAACCGACGCTGTACTTGTGGGAGCTGGCTTGCCGGCGATAGGGCCAGGACAGGCTTAACCGGCAGAAGGCTTTTTCACCGCCCGGGTCTTTTTCGCCACAGCCGGTTCAACCCCCGGCAGGGCAGCCACTTTGGGCTCGGCAGGCGCCTTCGGTTCAGCCGCTACCTTGGGCTTGGCCGGGGCCCGTTTGCGCGGCGCCGCCTTGGGTGCCAGTGCCTCGGCTTCGGCCAGCTTGCGAGCCATGTCCCAATGGCGGTCTTCCTGGCCGACGGGCTTACCCTCGGACTCCCAGATCTGGTAGGCAAATTCGCGGATACGTTTTTCATCAACACTCATCATGACGCTCCTGATGTTCAAGATTGTTGTATCAGCAGGTTGACCGGAAACTCCGCCAGCACGGCGCTCAACATCAGCTCCCTGCAAGAGCTGACCGCAGCACTGGGGAAAAGTCCCGTCGAGTTGGCAGGCGACAAGGCAAACGGCAGGTTTACCCGGGTGTCGTCCCAGTTCTGTGCCGGGATCAGGGGTATCGGTGCACCTGCCAGCAGGGTACTGGCCAGGCGTGGTGCGATGATGACGGCCCGTTCGCCCTCGCCAAGGCGAGCGAACGCGATCACCTTGTCGGCATGCCGACCCTGCACGGTCAGGGGCAGGTAGGCGCCACGTCGGAACAGCTCGGCATGGGCCTGGCGGCAGTCCAGCACCCGGGCGATCAGCGCCTGCTTGAGGCGGCCATCGCGCCAGTGCTCCAGCAGCTCGGCAACCGGCGTTGCATCGTCCAGGGTGCGACGCCGGCACGCGTAGTCCACGGCGCGCCGGTTATCCGGGTCGACCAGGCTGAAATCCCAGTATTCGTTGCCCTGGTACAGGTCCGGTACGCCCGGCGTGGTCATGCGCAACAGGGCCTGGACCAGGCCGTTGAGGGCACCGGGGCAGGCCAGCAGGTGCGCGGCGTCGGCCAGCGACTTGCGCAGCTGCTGGTTCTCGCCGTCCAGCAGCAGGCCATCGATGTAGCGGGCACAGGCGCTTTCGTAGGCTTCGTTCGGCGCGCTCCAGCTGCTGCGCAGCTTGGCCTCGCGCAGGGCTTTCTGCTGCCACTGGCGAATGCGTTCGGCGTACTGGCCAAGGGCGTTGACATCGTGCAGGTCGAGGTCCAGCGGCCAGCTGCCCAGCAAGGTCTGCAACAGCATCAGCTCGTCGCCGGGGCTGGGCGCCAGGCCGTCATCCAGTTGCGTGCGCAACGGCGTGGCCAGTTCGCGCCAGTGTTCCATTCGGCTGGCCAGCCACGGGCCGCGCTCGCTGAGCACGGCCAGGCGTGCACGAGTGTCTTCGCCGCGCTTGTGGTCATGGGTGGCGCTTGCCAGCAGGTTGTCAGGGAAGTCGCGCAGGCGCCGCTGGGCCTCGTTGTGGAAGTGCTCGAGCGGGGCGCTGAAACGCTCGGCGTCGAAGCCCACATCGTTGCGCGACAGCAGCCGCGCGCTGCGGTAGAAGGCGGTGTCTTCCACGGCCTTGGCGGCGCTGGGCGCGGTCAGTTGCTGGAAGCGCACGCAGGCGTGGCGCAGCTGCTTGCGCGCCCGGCCTGCTGGCAGGCGGCGCCAGGCTTGCCCGCCCAGCCATTGTTGCAGGTGCTCGAGCAGTGGCCAGTCGGCTTCGCCGAGGTCGAGGCGGGCATTGGCCAGGGCCTGCTGGAAAAACCCTTCGTCTTCTGCCGGGCGCCCGCAGGCATTGAAGTAGGTGCGATACACCGGGTAATGCGCCACCAGCGCCTGCAAGGCACGGCGAATCGCGCCCAGGGTCAGGTCGCGGGTCATCAGGTCGTTGCGCGCCACCTGCAACAGTGCCTGGGCCACCGACTCGCAGTCGCCGGCCAGACTGGCATTGAGTACCAGGTGGCGGGCCTGACGTACTTCTTCGGGGAAGTCGGGGCGTTCGCTCACATTGGCCCACAGCTCGGTCAGCGCTGCTTCGCCTGCCGGGTCGTGCTGCAACAGCGAGACCTGGTTCATGAACTCATAGCCGGTAGTGCCATCGGTAAGCCAGTCGCGGTGCAGGTGCTCGTTGGCGCCGAGGATCTTCTCCACGTAGATCGGGAAATGCTCCAGGGCGGCATTCAACGGCCGCCGTGCCAGCAGGCCATCGACCCGTCGGCGCAGCTTGCGGCAGTAACCGCGCGGGTCGGCCAGGCCGTCGATATGGTCGATGCGCAGGCCGTCCACCAGGCCGCGCTCGATCAGTTCGAACAGCTTGGCGTGGGTGGCCTCGAACACCACCGCGCGTTCCACCCGCAGGCCGCCCAGCTCGTTGATGTCGAAGAAGCGCCGCCAGTTGATGTCGTCGGCGGCGGTACGCCAGCTGGCCAGGCGGTAGGTCTGGCGTTCCAGCAGCAGGTGCAGGCGCTTGAAGCCATTCTCGCTACGGCTGTCGAACGCCACCAGGGCCGATTCGAGGTCGGCGCCTTCGCCCGCCAGGCGCGCCAGTTCAGCTTGCAGGGGCAGGGCGTCGGCCAGCGGCGTGGCCGATGCGTTCAACGCGGTGAAGCGTTCGGCCAGGGCCTTGAGCGCCGGCTCCGGGCTGAGCGCGAGAATCCAGCCATAGTCGACCGGGCAGATCGGGAAGCGGTGTTGGTAATGGGCGACCTGCAGCAGCCCATGGTGCTTGTCGAACTCAAGCGGTATCTCGCCATTTTTCAGTGCCACGCCATAGTCGCTGGCGAGGAACGGCAGCAGCAGCTGACCGGCCAGCAGCGGGTCGCTGGAGTGCCACTGGATGTCGAAGAATTCTGCATAGGGGCTGCGCCGGCCCCAGGCCAGCAGGCTCTGCCACCAGGGGTTGTCGGCACCGCCCACGGCCATGTGGTTGGACACCGTGTCGAGGATCAGCCCCATGCCGTGCTGGCGCAGGGCGGCGACCAGCCGTTCCAGCGCCGCTTCGCCGCCCAGCTCGGGGTTGACGCAGGTTGGGTCGACCACGTCGTAGCCGTGGCGCGAACCGGCGCGAGCCTTGAGGATGGGCGAGGCATACAGGTGGCTGATACCCAACTGGGCGAAGTACGGCACCAGCGGCACGGCGTGATCGAGGGTGAAATCACTGTGAAACTGCAGGCGCAGGGTCGAGGTCAGCGCTTTCATCGGTCACGCTCCCAGGCTTGTTCGCGGGCCTGGGCCAGCAGTTCCAGGCGCCGTGCGGCGTCTTCGTCGTCGAGCAGTTCACGTACCGGCCGGGCGAAGCGTCGGCGCCAGTTGGGGTGGCCGGAGGTGGTGCCCGGCAGGTTGGGTTGCTCGTCGCAACCCAGCAGGTCTTCAAGCGGTACCAGCACCAGCGGTGCGCGGGTGTGGCCAACGTAGCGAATGGCGGCGTCGATCAGCGCGTCGTTGTCCGGCAGCGTGCCGTAGTTGGCCTCCAGGGTGCGGCGCAGGCCGTCGTGCTCCTTCTGCCGCTCGTGGCGCCAGTGCAGTTCGGTGGCAGCATCGATCAGTTGCAGGCGGTGGCTCCAGTCGATGTCGCGGTTTTCCAGCCAGCCGGCCAGCGGCGCCAGGTCGTGGGTGCCGGTGGTGGCCAGGGCGTTGTCCGGCCAGTCGAGAATCGGCTTGAAATGGCCGGGCTGGGTCTGCTCGAAGGGCAGCACGCGCATGCCCAGCACGGCCTTGGCCGCCAGTTGCTCACGCAGGCCGTCCGGCACGGTGCCCAGGTCTTCGCCGAGGATGATTGCCTGGTGGCGCACCGACTCCAGCGCCAGCAGGCGCAGCAGGTCGTCCAGCGGGTAGTTGAGGTAGGCGCCTTCGCTGGGCTTGGCTCCCTGCGGGATCAGCCACAACCGACGCAGGCCCATGACATGGTCAATGCGCAGGCCGCCGGCGTGGGCGAGGTTGGCCCGCAGCATTTCGATGAAAGCGCGGTAGCCGTTGCGCTTGAGCCCTTCAGGCGAGAAGGCGCAGATGCCCCAGTCCTGGCCAGCACGGTTGAGGATGTCGGGCGGTGCGCCTACCTTCAGGCCTGCCAGCAGCTCGTCCTGGCGGCTCCAGGCCTGGCTGCCGGCACCGTCGGCGCCCACCGCCAGGTCAGCGATCAGCCCGACCGCCATGCCGTTGCCGCGCGCTGCTTCCTGGGCGCGTTGCAGGCCCCGTTCGGTCAGCCATTGGCAAAAGGCATGGAACTCGACCTTGGCCGGGTAGGCATTGGCGAAGGCCTCCACTTCCGGGTGGTACGGGTCGTGCCAGGCCTTGGGCCAGTGGCGCCAGTCGGCGCCCAGGCCATGCTCCACGGCCTGGGCCTGCAGCACCTCGAAGCGGCAATGGTGCTCCAGGGCCTGGCCACCGGCTTCGCGGAAGCTGTCGAAATCCTTGCGCAGCGGGTGGTCGCCCTGGCTGAAGCCCTGGTACAGGGCTTCGAGCAGGCGCAGGCGGGCGCTGGCGGCACGTGGCCAGTCAACCAGCGGGCCTTGCTCCAGGTCTTCCAGCTGTTGCTCCAGGCCGCAGGCTTCGATGGCCACGCGCACCTCCCGCTCGCCCAGCAGCGCGGCTGGGCTGGCGTACAGGGTATTGAGCAGCAGGCGGCTGGAGGGTGAGTAGGGGCTGTAGTGCGTCTGGTCGATGGCCGACAGGGCGTGGATCGGGCTGATGGCCAAGGCATCGGCGCCGCGTTCGGCAGCCGCGCGGGCCAGTTGTTCCAGGGCCAGGCAGTCGCCATAGCCGCCATCGCAGGGGCGGCGCAAGCTGTACAGCTGCACCGCCAGGCCCCAGCAGCGCGGTGGCGGCTGCTGCACGCGGTCTTCAAGGCTGTGGCAGCGTGGTGGGGCCACGGCCACGGTGAAGCGGCGGCTGTCGATTTCCACCTGATGGTAGCCGATGGGCAGCGCACCGGGCAGGCGGGCCTGGTCGTCAAGGCTGAGGGTGAGGGCGCTGTGGTCCTCCAGGGTGCAATACGCGACGCTGGCGGCGCTGAAGTAGCGCGCCAGTGCCAGTGGCTGGCCGAGGTCGGCGGTCAGCAGCGGCGGCAGGTGCTCACTGTCTTCGGCAGCGTCCACGGCGCGCAGGCTGGCGGCAATGGCGGCGTCATCGCTGGCCGGGTGGCCAAGGCCTTCAAGGATGTTGCGCAGTACCTCGTCGCTGACACGCTGGGGCCGGGCATTGGCGTCGATCCAGTCGCGGCTCAGCCCGACGCGGCTCGCCAGACGGTGCAGGGCGGTTTCGCTCATGGGCGCTCCTGGGCAGGGGGAAGCAGGCTGACCACGCAGCTGTATGCGGCCAGATGGGTATCGGGGTGCCGGGTGTCGCTGCTGTCGAACAGGCGGTTGGCCGGCGCGGGCAACTCGACCACCTGCGGGGTGGCGGCCAGGTTCAGGTCGATGCGCAGGGTGGTGCCATTGCCCAGGCACCAGCGTGCGGTCAGGGCCTTGTCGCCGTGTACTTCGGCACCCAGCGCACGGCTGCCCGGCAGGTGCGGGATCACATGGCGGCGGCGCAGTTCGAGCAGGTGCTGGTACAGGCCGTGCCAGCCGGCGATCACTTCCTTGCCTTGCGGGCGGGAGGCCTCGAAGGTCTGTTCGGCGTTGGGGTCGGGGATGCGTTGGCGCTGCTCGGGGTCGGCGAAGGCGGCGAAATGGGCGAACTCGCCGCGCCGGCCTTCGCGCACGGCGTCGGCCAGCTGGTCATGGAAGTCGGTGAAGAACAGGAACGGCCGGCAGCTGCCATCGTCGTCGCCCATGAACAGCAGCGGAATCATCGGCGCCAGCAGCAACAGCCCGGTGGCCGCCCGCAGCGCCTGCGGTGGGCACAGACGGGTCAGGCGCTCGCCAAGGGCGCGGTTGCCGACCTGGTCATGGTTCTGCAGGAACAGCACGAAAGCGCTGGGTGGCAGGTGCGCGCTGGGCTCGCCGCGGGGCGTGCCATGGCGGTTGGCCTGGCCCTGGAACACGAAACCTTCGGCAAGGCAGCGGGCCAGCTGGTCGATGGGGCGCTGCTGGTAGTCGGCGTAGTAGCCTTCGGTTTCGCCGGTCAGCAGCACATGCAGGGCATTGTGGCCGTCGTCGTTCCACTGGGCATCGAAGCCTTGCTCCAGCAGGAAGGCCTGGTTGTGTTCGTTCTCCAGTACCAGCCATACGTGGCGGCCCGGTTCCACCGCAGCGCGTACCCTTTGCGCCAGCTCGACCAGAAAGTCGGGCTGGTCGATGGCGTGCACGGCATCCAGGCGCAGGCCGTCAAAGCGGTAGTCGCACAGCCACATCAGGGCGTTCTGGATGAAGAACTCGCGCACCTGCGGGCGACGGAAGTCGATGGCTGCGCCCCAGGGGGTCTGCCGGTCTTCGCGGAAGAACGGGCTGGCGTACTGGTGCAGGTAATTGCCGTCAGGGCCGAAGTGGTTGTACACCACATCGACCAGCACCATCAGCCCGTGGCCATGTGCCTGGTCGACCAGCGCACACAGCTGCTCGGGGCTGCCATAGGTGTTTTGCGGCGCATAGGGCAACACGCCGTCGTAACCCCAGTTGCGCTCGCCGGGGAACTGCCCCAGCGGCATCAGTTCGACGGCACTGATGCCCAGTTCGGCCAGCCGCGGCAGTTGCCGGGCGACCCCGGCGTAGCCGTCGAGCAGGCCGACATGCAGCTCCTGTATGACCGCCTCGTGCCAGGGCCGGCCTTGCCAGGGGTGTCGCCAGGCATAGCTGGCCACATTCACCACCTGGCTCGGCCCCTGCACGCCATCGGGCTGATAGCGCGAGGCCGGGTCGGCCACCTTCAGTGCACCGTCGATACGGTAGTGGTAACGGTCACCGGCCTGGCACGGGGCCACGCCGGTGAACCAGCCATCATCGTCGGGCAACAGCTCGATGGCCGGCTGCTGCTCCAGTTCCACGCTCACGCTGCGCGCATCCGGGGCCCAGAGGGCGAAGCGCGCCGACGTGGCGTCCAGCAGGTGTGCGCCATGCCTGTGCATCTTCAACTCCCCGTTCAGTAGTGGCTGTGCTGCGCCTGCTTGACCAGGTCCTCGTACAGACGTGCATAGGGCTCCACGGCCTGGCACCAGTTGAACGGTTGGGTCATCGACAGGCAGCGCATGGCATTGAGCAGGTCCTTCTTGCCATATACATAGAAGGCGCGGCTGAGTGCCTCGCGATAGCTCTCGACGGTGGACTCGTTGAACAGGAAGCCGGTAACGCCGCACTCGATGGTGTCGGCCAGGCCGCCGGTCTTGCGCGCTACCGGCAGCGAGCCGAAGCGCTGTGCGTACATCTGGCTGAGGCCGCATGGCTCGTAGCGAGACGGCATCAGCAGGAAGTCGCTGCCGGCGAACATGCGCCGGGCATCGGTTTCGTTGAAGCCGATGCGCACGCCGATACGGCCCGGGTGGCGTAGCGCCAGTTCGCGCATGGCCTGCTCTTCTTCCGGCTCGCCACGGCCGATGATCGCGATCTGCCCGCCTTGCTCGACGATGTAGTCGGCCACACCCAGGGTCAGGTCCAGGCCTTTCTGGTAGACCAGGCGCGAAACCACTGCGAACAAGGGCCCTTCGGAGGGCTGCAGTTCGAACAGCGCGCGTACTTCCTGGGCATTGCGCGCCTTGCCTTCCCAGTCGTTGATGCTGAAGTTGTGCTGCAGGTGCTTGTCGGTGGCCGAGTCCCAGCTTTCGTCGATGCCGTTGGGAATGCCGCCGAGCAGGCCTTGCTGGGCCTTGCTGGCGAGGAAACCGTCCAGGCCGCAGCCAAATTCCGGGGTAGTGATTTCCCGGGCATAGGTGGCGCTGACCGTGGTGATGTGGCTGGCGTAGGCCAGGCCCGCCTTGAGGAACGACAGCTTGCCGTAGAACTCCATGCCTTCCTGCTGCATGGCGTGTTCGGGGATTGCCAGTTCCGGGCTGCAGCCGCGGCTGTACACACCTTGGTAGGCCAGGTTGTGGATGGTGAACAGGGTTGGCGTGCTCAGCCCGCGCCAGTGCATGTAGGCCGGTGCCAGGCCGGCGGGCCAATCGTGGGCGTGCACCACTTCGGGCTTCCAGTGGATCCTGCCTTCGCCGGCGGCGATTTCGGCGGCGGCCAGGCCCAGGCGGGCGAAGCGGATGTGGTTGTCGGGCCAGTCGCGGCCGTTGTTGGCACCATAGGGAGTGCCGTCACGCTGGTACAGCTCGGGGCAGATCAGCACATAGATGACCAGGCCGTCGGCCATGTCCATGCGCCCGATCTTGCACGGCGGCAGTGCGGCGTGGCCACCCAGTTCACCGACGATGTGGATGGGGTTGTCGCTTTCCATCACCTGCCGGTAGCCGGGGATCAGCACCCGCACATCGTGCAGGTGCGCCAGGGCACGGGGCAGGGCTGCGGACACGTCTCCCAGGCCACCGGTTTTCACCAGGTCGGCGATTTCCGAGGTCACGAACAAAATCTTGCGCTTGTTGCGGTTGTGCTGGCGCTGGGCGCCGGGTGCCTTGCCTGTCGTGGCGAAGTCCGGGGTGAGCGGTTCGCGGTTGTCCGGGTTGAATGAATCTACGTGAGGCTCGACAGCGGCACTGATCATACTTCTCTCCGTCCCTATGCTTGGCCGGGTGCTGGCACCCGTGGCGATGTTTCGTGTTGGTTCTCTCTGATTCTGGATTCTGCGTAGTGCGTTCCATGCCCCAGGGTCGTGCACGCAGGCACGGCGCGATCGGCATTCCGGCCGAAGGCGATTGGGCTGGTGGGGTATGTGGGCCGATGCTGGGAAGTCCCTTTGCGTTTGGCCTACTTAGTTCCTGACCTGCCCGCGTTCCGGAAAGTTCGACTTTTTTTCGTCACTCTTCCGTTGAGCAAATGGCGGGCCGAAACCCGAGTGTAGGAGAGAAATAGATGAAAAGGTGACCCGCTGGTCACTATTGTCATGCCGCGGAGTAGACGCAAACGTTGGCGGTTGTGACCGGATGTAAATGCAGGGGCTGGAGCGGTGGATGAGGGTCAGACGGAATGCCCCAATTCCTGCCAGTCATGCACCTTTTTGGTGCGCTTTAGGGGTGCCAAGGTCATCGCCCTCGAACAGAATGGTGCACGTGATTTCAGGAGGAATGAAAGGGGCTGTTTCGCGAACTTTCAGTATCTGTATTTATTATTTTCCTGGCTTGAATTTCTTGTGTTTCAGTGAGCAGACTCGCACGCGCAAAAGTTTGTAAGTTGATGCTTTAGGAAACTTCCTACGAAACCGTCAATACATGAAACCCATCGTTCCTGTCATGGCGGGGCGGTACGGTTTAAGTTGCTCTTCAGTCACTGCCTCATCCTCACTGTCGTCATCGGTAAAGTCCGCCAATGCCACGGATCTAGCCGGCTTGAACGTTGGCGACGGGCAATTTCATTCGACGTACTCATTTTGAAGAAAGCCAGGATGTGGTTGTTTTTTCGCCGGTAAACATGATGGCGGGTAGAGCAACTCATGAAACAGTCGGACTTTCGTTTCGGATTTCAGGCGCTCGCCGGGCGCACGGAGTTCGAAGTGGTTTCATTCAAGCTGGAAGAAGCTATCAGCCAGCCATTTGTGCTGAGCCTTGAACTTGTCAGCTACGACAGTGATGTCGACTTCGGCCAGGTGCTCGACAAGCCTGCGCTATTCACCCTTTATTGCGCAGACCGGCCACTGCGTCATGTGCATGGCTTGGTCAGTGCCTTCAGCCAAGGTGAAACCGGCTTCTGTCGCACGCGCTACCACGCTGTGGTCGAGCCGCAACTGGCCCGTGCCCGCTTGCGTTCGAACTGGCGCATCTTCCAGCAGAAAACCGTGCCGCAGATTCTTGAA
This sequence comes from Pseudomonas sp. S1(2024), assembly GCF_046557535.1. Taxonomy (NCBI): domain Bacteria; kingdom Pseudomonadati; phylum Pseudomonadota; class Gammaproteobacteria; order Pseudomonadales; family Pseudomonadaceae; genus Pseudomonas; species Pseudomonas sp. S1(2024). The sequence goes on along the minus strand of NZ_JBKGFP010000065.1, from coordinate 4,022 downwards.
CTGATGTTCAAGCGTCAGGGCATTGCCCGGTTTGAGCTCAATAGCAGCGCCGATCACCAGGTGCGTGAGTTTTGTGTCCAGGCGGGGGAAACCGACCTCGACTTCATCCATCGCCTTGCCGCTGAAGAGGGCTTCGTCTACCGCTTTGCACACTGCGCCAGGCACCACACGCTGATCGTTACCGATCGCCTGCTATCGCTTGGGTTGCTCAGCCGGGGCACGCTAAGGCCCGTAGATGATGAAGCGCTTTGGCTGGATGAAGATGATCTCGGCCCCGACAAGGTGCTGTACCACGCCAGTAGCGGTGGCGACCAGGCCCGTGCTTGCCTGCGGCGTTTGCGCTACTGCGAGCAGGTGCGTACTGCGCAGCAGGTGCAGCGCGACTACACCTTCACCAACCCGGCCTATCGCCAGGAGCACAAGGCCCAGGCCAGCGGAATCACGCACCAGTCGCTGGACTATGAGTTTTTTGATTACCCGGGGCGCTACAAGCGCGATGCGGTCGGCAAGCCCTTCACTGAAACGCGGCTGACGGCGCTGCGACATGACGCCCGCCTGGCCGAAGTACAGGGCGATGACGTGCGCCTGCAGCCAGGCCTGAGCTTCACCCTCGTCGGCCACCCGCGCGAAGACCTCAATGTGCACTGGCGCGTGATCAGCCTGTGCCACGAAGGTACGCAGTTCACCAGCCTGCAGGAAGAAGCCGCCGGCGCCGGACAAGGTACCCGCTATGTGAACGATGCGCTGCTGGTGGAAGGCATGGCCGAATGGCGCCCGGCACCCTTGGCCAAGCCGCGCATCGATGGCCCGCACATGGCCACCGTGGTCGGCCCGCCGGGCGAAGAGATTTTTTGCGACCAGTGGGGGCGGGTCAAGGTCAGCTTCCCCTGGGATCGTGAAAGCAGCAACAACGAATTCAGTTCCTGCTGGGTGCGGGTGTCGCAAGGCTGGGCCGGTGGCAGTTGGGGTTCGATGGCCATTCCGCGTATTGGCCAGGATGTGATTGTCCAGTACGTCAATGGCGACCCTGACCAGCCGATGATCACCGGGCGCACCTACTGCGGTGACCAGCTGCCGCCTTACGACCTGCCCGAACACAAGACCCGCATGACCATCAAGAGCCAGACCCATAAAGGCGATGGCTTCAACGAGTTGCGCTTCGAGGACGAACTGGGGCGGCAGGAAGTATTCATTCATGCCGAGCGCGACCAGAACAACGTCGTGAAACACAACGAAACCACGCTCATCGGCAATGATCGTAGCGAGCGCGTCGAGCATGACGAAGTGGTGCACATAGGTGGCAACCGCAGTGTCAAGGTCGGCGCCAGCAAGAGCGAAACGGTCGCCCTTGGCAAAGTCGAAAGCATAGGCCTGGGCAAGTCGTTGGCCGTTGGCGGGGCGTTGAGCGTGATGGTTGGCCTCGAGGCCAGCGAGCAGGTCGCGCAGGACAAGCGTGTGCAGGTCGGCGGGCAACTGCGGGTCGATGCCAATGACGATGTGTCGATCACCAGCCATCACGGCCATGTGCACATCGATAGCCGAACGTCGCTGACCCTGAGTTGCGGCGGGGCCTTCATCAAACTGGGTGATGGCCGCATCGAAATCGGTTGCCCCGAGCCTCTGCTGTTGCATGCCATCGCCCAGGTAAAGGCGCCTGCACGTTACGGTGAGCCGCCTGCACCGTCGCAGGAGGAAATCGAGTTTCGCCTGGTGCATGCCGACGGTACGCCGATTGCGGGCACGGCCTACGTGGCGACGTTGTCCGATGGCACCCAGCGCCAGGGTATGGTCGACCAGAACGGCTATGCCCGCCTGGCTGGCGTTACCCCCGGTTGCAGCGCCCAGGTGCGCTACGAGGTTGGCCAAGGCTCGCTGCAACTGACGACCGCAATCGAGCCGGATGCTGCCTTGCAGGCATTGCTTGGCGGCTGCACCTCGGCAGGTGGCCAGCCATGAACTCCGCTGCTGACTGGCTGGATGAAGCGGTGGAAAGGGTGGCAGGCGGCTTTGGCTGGCTGCGTGACCTGGTGCTGGGCGAGTTTGCCGAGGAACGGCCACTGAGCGTGGTCATTGCCGACATGCTGCTGTCGTTGGTGCCTGGGGTGGTGATCGTGCTCAGCGCCCGTGACCTGGCCGCAGTCTGCCTGCGCTTGGGCAAGCGCTACACGGCGGATGACAGCCAGGCAACGGCGCAGCCGCCACAGTGGCAGGAGTGGGTGCTGCTGGTTGCCTGCCTGCTTACCTTGATCGCGCCGATCATCGGTGCCGTGGTGGGGGCGGTGGGTACCCCCGTGGGCTCGGTGGCAGGTGCATTGGTCGGCCAGGAAGCGGCAGCGTTTCTGCGAGGTTTGTGCCTGCTGCTTATTCGTGAAAGCCAGATCATCTTGCGGACCGTGGTTGCGTTTCTTGGCAAGTTCACCCGCGGCAGCGTGGAGTTCTGGCTGCGCCAGGTCAGGTTTACGAGCTATGAAAAGGATTTGCTGGCCTATCTGAACCAGTTCTTGACCAAGGTCATCGCGGCAACGGCAAAGCTTCGCAGCTACCTGGGCAACTGGCCCTTCAACCAGGCGGCCGCGCACCTGTTGGTGCGGCTGCAAGCCATGGAAGCGCAGTTCTACGCGGTGCAGGTGCATGCAGTGCGGGAAATCCCACGGGCGTTGATGCACCTCGACGCCAGGCTAGCCAAGGTGCTGGAACAGGCCAGCGATCTGCCCGCGCAGGTTGCGCAGGCCGGGGTGCATGCGCCTAAGCCGGTGCCCATGGCGATGAGTGGTGGGCGGGTGACTTCTGGCATTGGCATGCGTCCGCGTTACCTCGAGCGCCCCGAAGGTGCGCTCGGCCCGCCAGTGCCCACCTCTGCGGCAGCTGCCACGCATGGCGCCAATGTGCACGTGTTCGATCATTCCACGGCGACCCGGACGCAGAAGGGCATTTATGGGGAGGTGGTCAGTGATCAGTACATGCTCGGCAAAGGCCATGAGAACCTGCTGTTGGCCGCTCGTGGGCCTCGCAGCCTGCAAATGAAACCTACCGGGCGCGGGCTGGATGGCGTCTATCGTAATGCCCATCCACCGCCGCCGTTCATCATTACCGAGACCAAGTATCGAACGGGGGGCGCGTTTTCGCCGGGTAGTTTGCCGGTTACAAAGGGGAGTAAGGGGTTTCCGAGTGCCAGGCAGATGAGTGATGCGTGGATTCGTCCAAGGCTTTCCGAAAGTTTGGGGAAAGAACAGGCAATGAATATTCGCTCGGCTGGATATGAGCGTTGGTTGATAACCGTAGATGAGAAGGGTGCTGTAACCCATATAGTCAAGCTTGATGGGCATGCGAGATCTATAGGTGATGTAATTCAGTAGGGGCTGAAAATGAAGAAATTTGATGAAATCAAACGTGAGCCTTTGCTGCAAGAGACAGCCTATCTGGACTCTGTTGATTTTTGGAAGAAATACTATGTGGAGCTAAAGGCTGAAGAGTTTCTAGCGTTGGAACGCCCAGATTACGTAAATGTTGAAGGGTTGAGTTGGGATTGGTGCTTTGAATCTCTGGAGTTGCTGGTAGCACTTTATTCGGGGGGAGAGCCCGTTGAGGCGCTTGAGTTTTATGTGAATCACATGTTTTCCCAGTTTCAACGTCACAAGCAGGCTTATCCGGCTTTCAGCTTGAAGTTGTGGGAGCCTGATGCCTATCAGTACACACTCTGGCTTCTATCGTTTGCAGTGCTGTTCAACAAGCCCGGGCGCATCAGGCAAATCGCAGGTTTTTTGAGTGAGGATCCAGATGACGGTGAGGACATCCTGTTGCGGCAACTGTTTTCCCGTGTGGGGGTGACGATCCCTGGGAGTACGTTGATTCATGAGCGCCCCTACCATGAATTGCTCAATGCCGTAACTACCGAGAAGGATGAGCAGCAACAGGCAGTGCGTAGTTACCTGAAGCAGTGGTATCGCGGCATGCGCAACTGTTATTGGCATGACCGGCACAAGGCACGAAGCGATGCGGGTTTCTTTGGCTATTGGGCCTTT
>NZ_JBKGFP010000064.1:0-63541 GCF_046557535.1 Pseudomonas sp. S1(2024) | reverse complement strand
AGGCCCCATCCATGGGGCCTCAGCGCTTGACGGGCATCCATGCCCGTCACCTCCCTCCGCAAGCCCTCTGCTCGGCCTCCTGAAGTCGCGAAGATCAAGATCAAGATCAAGATCAAGATCAAGATCAGGAGCAGGAGCAGGAGCAGGAGCAGGAGCAGGAGCAGGAGCAGGAGCAGGAGCAGGAGCAGGAGCAGGAGCAGGAGCAGGAGCAGGAGCAGGAGCAGGAGCAGGAGCAGGAGCAGGAGCAGGAGCAGGGCGCGTCTTCACAGGCGGTGCTTGGACCACGTCGCGCGATGCGCGACAATAGCGATCATTTGCGGAGCCCCCCATGACCGATTTCACCCCTGACGCCATCCTCGACGCCACCGGCCTGAACTGCCCGGAACCGGTAATGATGCTGCACCAGCACGTGCGCAACCTGGCCGCTGGCGGCCTGCTCAAGGTCATCGCCACCGACCCCTCGACCCGCCGCGATATCCCCAAGTTCTGCAACTTCCTCGGCCACGAACTGCTGCAGCAGCAGGAAGACGCCGGTACCTTCCTGTACTGGATTCGCAAGAAAGCCGACTGAACCGCTCTGGAACACGTCTGGCGTTGCGCCTACACTGCGTTCCCCAGACAGGAGAGCGCCATGCTGATAGTTGCCGACGAGAACATCCCGCTGCTCGATGCATTCTTCCAGGGTTTCGGCGAAATCCGCCGTTACCCCGGCCGAAGCCTCGATGCCGCCAGCGTAAGGGACGCCGACATTCTACTGGTGCGCTCGGTGACCAAGGTCGACCGCCAGTTGCTCGAAGGCAGCCGCGTGCGCTTCGTCGGCACCTGCACCATCGGCACCGACCACCTCGATCTGAACTACTTTGCCGAAGCCGGCATCCACTGGAGCAGCGCACCGGGCTGCAATGCCCGCGGCGTGGTCGATTATGTGCTGGGCAGCCTGCTGACCCTGGCCGAGCTGGATGGCGTGGCACTGCCCGAGCGCGTGTATGGCGTAGTGGGCGCGGGTGAGGTGGGTGGCCGCCTGGTGCGGGTGCTGCACGGCCTTGGCTGGAAGGTACTGGTATGCGACCCGCTGCGCCAGGCCGCCGAGGGCGGTGACTACGTCAGCCTCGAGACCATCCTGAAACAGTGCGATGTGATCAGCCTGCACACCCCCTTGCAGCGTGGCGGCGACCACCCGACCTGGCACCTGCTGGGCCAGGCGCAGCTGGCACAGTTGCGCCCGGGTGCCTGGCTGGTCAACGCCAGCCGTGGCCCGGTAGTGGACAACGCCGCCCTGCGCGAATTGCTGCTGGACCGCGAAGACCTGCATGCGGTGCTGGATGTGTGGGAGGGTGAGCCGCAGGTCGACCTGCAACTGGCCGACCTGTGCACATTGGCTTCGCCGCACATTGCCGGCTACAGCCTTGACGGCCGCCAGCGTGGTACGGCGCAGATCTACCAGGCGCTGTGCCGCTTCCTCGGTGTGGATGAACAGGTGCAACTGGCCGACTTGCTGCCCCGACCACCGCTGGCGCAGATCGAACTGGATGCCAGCACCGACCCGGCCTGGGCCTTGGCCACCCTTTGCCGCGCAGTGTACGACCCACGCCGCGACGATGCCGATTTCCGCCGCAGCCTCAGCGACGACCCGCAGCAGCAGCGCGCAGCGTTCGACCAGTTGCGCAAGCAGTACCCGCCACGGCGCGAGATCGAGGGGCTGGCGGTGCGCGTGCGCGGGGAGTCGCCGCAGTTGGCGCAGCTGGTCAGTGCCTTGGGTGGGGTGTTGGTCTGACAGCCTTTCGAAACCTGTACCGGCCTCTTCGCGGGCTTGCCCGCTCCCCCCCACACCACCCCCAAACCCACAGAAGGAGCGAGTGGGAAGGGTAAGATTTACCATCTTTTCGAACCTTGTACCGGCCCTTTCGTGGGCTTGCCCGCTCCCACAGGGACCACACAGACCCTAAGGTGGGGACCTGTGGGAGCGGGCGAGCCCGCGAAGAAGGTTGAGCTGGTCTGTCAGGATTATCCAAGGCAAATAAAAACCCGGCGCAAGCGCCGGGTTGCAAGGAATTCGCCGATCAACCTTTGCGTACGCGCTCGACCCGGCTTTCTTCCAGGGCCTTGCAGGCCTGCTGGATCATCTGCTCGGTGATCGGTACTTCGCGCCCCTTCGCATCGATGATCGAACCGCACACCTGCGGCGGTGGTGTGGTCCGGGGCTTCTGGTTGTCGCTGCCATGCTGCAAGCTCATGTATTGTCTCCTCATCAGGTTCAAGCGCAGGTTAACCCTGTGCCGTGACTGGCCTGTGACAGTACCTGCAGGGTCACGGCAGGCACAGTCCAACAGAAACGGCAGTAAAGCTCCATAGCCTGGTTAGACCGATAGGCTATAGCAACCCTGCAAGGGTTCCACAGGCGTGGATGAGTGGTAGGCTGCGGTTTCCCACCATTGTGGTCAGCGCCATGCCCGAATCGGTTTCCCCACGTCAACGCCGCGCCTTGCGCCTGGGTTGGCAGTTTGTCCGTCCTTACCGTCGCCAGGTGATGCTTGCCTTGCTGGCCCTGATAGTCACCGCCGCCATCACCCTGTCCATGGGCCAGGGCATCCGCCTGCTGGTGGACCAGGGCTTCATGACCCGCTCCGCGCATCAGCTCAACCAGACCATCGGCCTGTTCCTGCTGCTGGTGTTGGCCCTGGCGGTGGGTACCTTCAGCCGCTTCTACCTGGTGTCGTGGATCGGCGAGCGCTGCGTGGCCGATATCCGTCGAGCCGTGTTCGACCACCTGATCGGCTTACATCCCGGGTTTTTCGAAGACAACCGCAGCTCCGAGATCCAGTCGCGCCTGACCGCCGACACCACCTTGCTGCAATCGGTAATCGGCTCTTCGCTGTCGATGTTCCTGCGCAACGCGCTGATGGTCATCGGTGGTGTGGTGTTGCTGTTTATCACCAATCCCAAGCTCACCAGCATCGTGGTGGTGGCCCTGCCGCTGGTGCTGGCGCCGATCCTGCTGTTTGGCCGCCGGGTACGCAGCCTGTCGCGGCAGAGCCAGGACCGGGTAGCCGATGTGGGCAGCTATGTGGCCGAGACACTCGGGCAGATCAAGACCGTGCAGGCCTACAACCACCAGGCGCATGACCGCGAGCTGTTCGCCGGTACGGTCGAAGCGGCGTTTGCCGTGGCCCGGCAGAGGATTGCCCAGCGCGCCTGGCTTATCACCCTGGTGATCGTGCTGGTTCTGGGAGCGGTGGGGGTGATGTTGTGGGTTGGCGGCATGGACGTGATCGCCGGACGCATTTCCGCGGGCGAACTGGCCGCGTTCGTGTTCTACAGCCTGATCGTCGGCAGTGCCTTCGGCACCCTCAGCGAGGTGATCGGCGAGTTGCAAAGGGCGGCGGGCGCCGCCGAGCGCATTGCCGAACTGTTGGCGGCGCGCAGTGCAATCCTGCCGCCCGGCGTGGCGCAGGTGCTGCCGCAGCAGCGGGCCAGTGGGCGTATCGAGCTGCAGCAGTTGGTGTTCGCCTACCCGTCACGGCCCTCGGTGGCGGCTGTCGATGGCCTGAGCCTGACCATCGAGCCGGGGCAGACCGTGGCGCTGGTGGGCCCGTCGGGGGCGGGCAAGTCGACCTTGTTCGATTTGTTGCTGCGCTTCTACGACCCCCAGCAGGGGCGCATCCTGCTCGATGGCCGGGCGATCACCGAACTCGACCCCGATCACCTGCGCCAGCAGTTCGCCCTGGTGGCACAGAACCCCTCGCTGTTTCGCGGCACGGTCGAGGCCAACATCCGCTATGGCCGGCCCGAGGCGACCCTGGCCGAGGTCGAGGCAGCCGCCCGGGGTGCCCATGCCGACGCATTCATCCGGCAATTGCCGCAGGGCTACCAGACACAGCTGGGCGAGGGCGGCATCGGCTTGTCCGGCGGGCAGCGGCAGCGCCTGGCCATTGCCCGTGCGTTGCTGGTCGATGCGCCGATCCTGTTGCTGGACGAAGCCACCAGCGCACTCGACGCACAAAGCGAACACCTGATCCAGCAGGCGCTGCCCAGCCTGATGGCCGGGCGCACCACACTGGTGATCGCCCATCGTCTGGCTACGGTCCAGCATGCCGACCGTATCGCGGTCATCGACAAGGGCCGGCTGGTGGCGGTGGGGACGCATCGCCAGTTGATCGAAGAGAGCCCGCTGTATGCGCGGCTGGCGGCCTTGCAGTTCACCACGGGGTAGCTGCAGTGGCCTTGTAACATTTCTGTAGTATTTGCCTGAGAGTATTTAGCCCAACTGTTGCGTAAGTGCTCGACCTGGCTGCCATTGCTTGATGGCAGCCTTTTTTTGGCCTGCCCGCAACCGGGCTGCGTTGCGCCTTGTTGCCAGCTTGCGCGGCCCTCCGGTCTTCCTCCTGCTTTCCGAGATCCAAGATGTTGCGTAAATCCCTCAGAGTGCAAATTCTCTCCCTGCTCGGCGGCAGTCTGGTGGCGATGTTGCTGATCGCCCTGGTGTGCTTCCAGTTCCTTTCGTCCAGCGTGCGCGGCTACGCCGAGCTGGTCGACGGGCCGCTGCGGGCCTCGCAGTTGATCGACGAAGCCAACCTGCAGTTCAAGATCCAGGTGCAGGAGTGGAAGAACGTGTTGTTGCGCGGGCGCCAGCCGGCTGACATGGACAAGTACTGGCAGCAGTTCCAGGCTCGCGAGCAGCAGGTGCAGCAACTGCTCGGGCAATTGATCGACAGCAGCGACGCCAGGCTCAAGGCGCCGCTGCAGCAACTGCGTGACAGCCACCGGCAGCTGGGCCAGGCCTATGCGCAGGGGCGCCAGACATTCCAGGCGGCGGGCGGCGACCCGGTGGCCGGCGATCTGGCGGTCAAGGGCGTGGACCGCGCCGTCAGCGAGCAGATGAGCGAACTGGTCGAGCAACTGCGTGCCGATGCCCGTCAGCACGCCGCCAGCCTCAGTGCCGGCGCCGAGCGCACGGTATGGCTGGGCTTGCTGGTGATGCTGGCCTCGGCCGTGCTGGTGGGGCTGCTCAGCCTGTGGCTGGTCAACCGCAGCCTGATCGAGCCGATCCGCCAGTTGATCGAGTATGTCGCGCAGCTGAGCCAGGGCCGCTTTGCCGCCCGGGTAGACAGCCGCCGTGAGGACGAACTGGGCCGCCTGGCGCGGGCCGCCAACACCCTGCGCGATTTCCTCGCCGACACGGTCGGCCGGCTGCAGGACAACGCCCAGGAACTGGAAGGCGCCAGCGGCCAGCTGCGCAGCATCGCCGGCGACATGGCCCGTGGTACCCACGACCAGTTCCAGCGCACCGACCAGGTGGCCACGGCCATGCACGAGATGTCCGCCACTGCCCAGGAAGTCGCCCGCCACGCCGCGGAGGCCGCCCGCGCTGCGGACGACGCCGATCACAGTGCCCAGGCGGGCGAGCAGGTGATGCAGCAGACCATCGACATCATCGGCGTGGTCAACCGCGAAATTGCTGGCACGGCGGCGGTGATTCGCGACCTTGAGCATGACAGCGCGCGCATTGGCAAAGTCCTTGAAGTGATCCGCGGCATTGCCGAGCAGACCAACCTGCTGGCGCTCAACGCGGCCATCGAAGCGGCCCGTGCTGGCGAGGCCGGGCGAGGTTTTGCGGTCGTCGCCGATGAAGTGCGCAGCCTGGCCCAGCGCACGGCGGCGTCGATCGCCGAGATCCACCAGATCATCGAGGCGGTGCAGTCGGGGGCGGTGGAGGCGGTCAAGGCCATCGAAAGCGGCCAGCAGCGCAGCGAGGAGGGTGCCGAGCAGGTGCAGCAGGCCGGGCAGATGCTGCAGCGCATCACCCTGGCAGTGGAAGCGATCCGCGACATGAACCGGCAGATCGCCACGGCGGCCGAAGAGCAGACCAGCGTGGCCGAGGACATCTCCTGCAACCTGATCGAAATCACCCGCATCGCCACGGCCAACCAGCAGGCGGTGCAGCATACCGAACAGGCGGGGCAGCGCCTGCATGGGTTGTCGGGGCAGCTGGGTGAAGTCACCTCCCGCCTCAGCGCCTGATGCCCTGTCATGCCTGACGCGGTCCCTGTAGGAGCGGCCTTGTGTCGCGATGGGCCGCAAGGCGGCCCCAATGTCTCGGCAACAGTGCTGATATCGCAGGGGGCTGCTTTGCAGCCCATCGCGACACAAGGCCGCTCCTACAAGGGCAGCGCAAGGCGGGGAAATCCGCCATTTCATTGCAGTGCATCCGGCCCCCCTGGCGGATTGTCGCCATGCTCCCCGTCGCCCGCCCCCTGTATTCACTGCTCCAGACCCAGTTGGCACGTTCCCTGCTCAAGGCGGCGCGCGTGTACACAACAACTGGATAACATCAATGAAGAAATTCCTGCTGACGTTCCTCTGCCTGGGCGTCATCGGCTGCTCCAAACCCGCGGAACCGGAAAAGACCGTCGACGTGCTGCTGATCGGCGGTGGCATCATGAGTGCCAGCCTGGGTACCTACCTCACCGAGCTGGAGCCCTCCTGGAAGATCGACGTCTACGAGCGCTTGGACCAGGTGGCCGAAGAAAGCTCCAATGCCTGGAACAACGCCGGCACCGGTCACTCCGCGTTCTGCGAGTTGAACTACACCAGTGTGGGCAAGGACGGCAATATCGATATCAGCAAGGCCGTGGGGGTCAACGAGCAGTTCGAGGTGTCCAAGCAGTTCTGGGCCTACCAGGTCGAGCAGGGCGTGCTGAGCAACCCGAAGTCGTTCATCAACAACGTGCCGCACATGAGTTTTGTCTGGGGTGACGACAACGTCGCCTTCCTGCACAAGCGCGTCGACGCCCTGCAGCACAGCTCGCTGTTCCGCGGCATGGAAATCTCGGAAGACCACGAGCAGATCCGCAAGTGGGCGCCGCTGGTGATGGAGGGCCGTGACCCGGGGCAGAAAGTCGCCGCCACGCGCATGGCCATCGGTACCGACGTGAACTTTGGCGAAATCACCCGCCAGTTGTTCGCCGCGATGACCCGCAACCCCAATGTGTCGCTGAACCTGCGTCATGAGGTGCGTGACATCGTGCGCAACGACGACGGCACCTGGCATGTGCGGGTGGTCGATCTGGCCAACGGCGGCGAGGAAAAGGCCGTCAACGCCCGCTTCGTGTTCATCGGTGCCGGTGGTGGCGCGCTGAAGCTGCTGCAGAAGTCGGGCATTCCTGAAGCCGAAGGCTACGCCGGCTTCCCGGTCGGTGGTCAGTTCCTGATGACCGACAACCCCGACCTGGTCGCCCGCCACCAGGCCAAGCTGTACGGCAAGGCCTCGGTTGGCGCGCCGCCGATGTCGGTACCGCACCTGGACACGCGGATGATCGATGGCAAGCAGGTGCTGCTGTTCGGCCCGTTCGCCACCTTCTCCACCAAGTACCTCAAGCACGGCTCGCTGCTGGACATGTTCGCCTCGCTGAACAGCCACAACGTGCTGCCGATGGTCAATGCCGGTATCGACAACATCGACCTCAGCACCTACCTGATGGGGCAGCTGATGCTCAGTTTCGATGACCGCATGAACGCGCTGCGCGAGTACTTCCCCAACGCCAAGAACGAAGACTGGAAGTTGCTGCAGGCCGGCCAGCGGGTGCAGGTGATCAAGAAGGACCCGGTCCTGGGCGGTGTGCTGCAGTTCGGTACTGAAGTGGTGGCGGCGCAGGACGGCAGCATCGCTGCGTTGCTGGGAGCTTCGCCGGGTGCCTCGACAGCGGCGCCGATCATGCTGACCGTGCTGGAAAAGACCTTCAAGGACCGTATCCAGTCGCCAGCCTGGCAGGCCAGGCTCAAGGAAATCGTGCCGAGCTATGGGCAAAAGCTGAACAACAACCTGGCGCTGACCAACCAGACCCGGGCATGGAGCAGCGAGCGCCTGCAGTTGCTGTATGTGCCGGTGGAGGCCGAGCAAGCGTTATGACCGCTTGACGCAGCCCTTTGTAGGAGCGGCCTTGTGTCGCGAGAGGGCTGCGAAGCAGCCCCGGCGATATCAGCGATGCCGGAATCTGGGGCCGCTTTGCGGCCCATCGCGACACAAGGCCGCTCCTACAGGGGGCGCGCGCGCTGGGGCAGGGCACTTTTCAACGCACAACAAAAAGCCCGCACAAGGCGGGCTTTTTGACGAGGATTTGGTCGGAGAGACAGGATTCGAACCTGCGGCCTTCTCGTCCCGAACGAGACGCGCTACCTGGCTGCGCTACACTCCGATGAAGGAAATCCTACTGCATACTTTTTTTGCACGCAAGCCCTTGTTGTTAAAAGGGCCTTTGCAAAAAACAGGCTGCGATCAGAGCTCTTTGACGGTGCGGATCTGGTCCTTGTTCAGGCGCGTGCGCTTGCCGTCCAACTGCTCGAATTCGTAGAAGCCGGAGTCTTCATCATACTTCGGTGTGTCGGTGGCCTGGATTTCGCGACCGTCGTTCAGGGTAATGACGGTTGGCGATGCGCAGCCAGCGAGGGCGCCCAGGCCCAAGGCGAGCAGGAAGGCGGGTAGGGTCCGTTGAATCATCGTGTTTCTCCAGTGCGATGGTGCTAGATGACATTAAGACGCAGGGTGTCCACGCAAGTTCCGTCTACAGTGCAGCATAGCGGCAAACCTGTGGCATTGATCGAGGGCAAGGGCCACGGGCGTCAAGCTGTGATGGGCGCGTGCTGTGTTATAACTGCGGCCATCCCATCTTCTTGTGACGGACCCCCATGAAAGCCAAGGCAGATACCCCCTTCGTGCCGCTGAACATCGCCGTGCTCACAGTCAGCGACACCCGCACCTTCGACACCGATACCTCCGGCCAGATGTTCGTCGACCGCCTGAGCGCGGCTGGCCATCGCCTGGCCGAGCGCGTGCTGCTCAAAGACGACTTGTACAAGATTCGCGCCCAGGTCGCCACCTGGATTGCCGATGACAGCGTGCAGGTAGTGCTGATCACCGGCGGCACCGGCTTTACTGGCCGCGACAGCACGCCCGAGGCCGTGGCCTGCCTGCTGGACAAGCAGGTAGAAGGTTTTGGTGAGCTGTTCCGGCAGATTTCCGTGGCCGACATCGGCACCTCCACCGTGCAGTCCCGCGCCCTGGCCGGGCTGGCCAACGGCACCCTGGTGTGCTGCCTGCCGGGTTCGACCAACGCGGTGCGCACGGGTTGGGACGGCATCCTCGCCGAGCAGCTGGACGCCCGTCATCGCCCGTGCAACTTCGTGCCGCACCTGAAGCAGGCAGCGGCCTGCGACAGCCGTGGCTGAGGTTACCCAGGCCCGGCCGCTGATGCCGGTAGAGCAGGCCTTGGAGCAGCTGCTGGCATTGGCCGAAGCGGCACCGATCCGTGATACCGAGAACCTGCCACTGGCCGAGGCCGAAGGCCGTGTGCTGGCCACCCACCTGGTGGCCTCGCTCGACCTGCCGCCTTGGCCGAACAGCGCCATGGACGGTTACGCCCTGCGCCTGGCCGACTGGCAGGGCGAACCACTGCCGGTCAGCCAGCGGATTTTCGCCGGCCATGCGCCGCAGCCGCTGCAGCCGGGTACCTGCGCACGCATCTTCACCGGGGCACCGCTGCCCGAAGGTGCCGACTGCGTCGAAATGCAGGAAAACACCGAAGTGGCGGAGGATGGGCGGGTACGCTTTCTCGAAGCGCTGAAGACCGGGCAGAACATTCGTCCCCAGGGCCAGGAAACCCGCAAGGGCGAACAGGTGATGAGCGCCGGCACCCGGCTTGGGCCGATCGAGCTGGGCCTGGCCGCGACCTTGGGCCACGGCCGGCTGGATGTGGTGCGCAAGGTGCGGGTGGCGGTGTTGTCCACCGGTGACGAACTGGTCGAACCTGGCCTGCCGCTGGGGCCGGGGCAGATCTACAACAGTAACCGCCGACTGCTGGTCAGCTGGTTGCAGCGGCTGGGCTGCGAGGTGGTTGATGCGGGCATCCTGCCGGATGACCTGGCACGTACCCGCACCTGCCTGGCTGAACTGGGCGATGTCGACCTGATCCTGTCAACCGGCGGTGTCTCGGTGGGTGAGGCCGACTACCTCGGTGCCGCCCTGCGCGAAGCCGGCGAGCTGGCCTTGTGGAAGCTGGCGATCAAGCCGGGCAAGCCGCTGACCTTCGGCCACTTCCAGGGCGTGCCGGTAATCGGCCTGCCGGGTAACCCAGCCTCGACCCTGGTCACCTTCGGCCTGCTCACCCGGCCCTACTTGTTGCGGCGTCAGGGCGTGACCGATGTTACGCCGTTGCGCTTTGACATGCCGGCCGGCTTTGACTGGCCCAAGGCTGGCACGCGCCGCGAGTACCTGCGCGCCCGCATCGAGCAAGGCCAAGTGCGCATCTACAAGAACCAGAGTTCGGGCGTACTGCGCAGTGCGGCCTGGGCCGAGGGGCTTGTAGAAGTGCGTGAAGGCAGTACACCGAAGCAGGGTGACAGCCTGCCCTTCATTCCCTTCAGCGAACTACTTGGCTGAGCGGCCCAGCCAGGCACTGGCCAGCGGCGCGGCCTCGACCGGTGCCGCCAGGGCCAGGCGCATGTGCACGTTCTCCAGTTGCTGGGCGGCCACGCTCCAGTCGTGGCGCTGGCGGGCAAACTGGCGCCCGGCGTCGCTCAACTGGCTCATGCGCCAGGGCTGGTTGAGCAACTGGGTGATCAGCAGCGCCAACTGGTCGCCATCCTCACTGCCCAGGTAGTGCTCACCGTTGTTCGCGGCCAGGCCTGAAACGCCCTTGCCAGTGGTGATTACCGGCAAGCCGGCGGCCATCGCTTCGAGGATTTTTACCTTGGAGCCACCGGCATAGCGCAGTGGTGCGAAGAACAGTGCCGAGCGCCGCTGCAGTTCACGCAGGTCGGGGCGGTAGCCGAACCATTCGATGCGCGGGTCGTTCCAGTGCAGTTTCCAGCTGGCCGGCATGGCATGCCCGGCAATCGCCAGGCGCACCGCCGGGTTGCTCATCCAGACCTGCGGCATGATGTCTTCCAGCGCCCATTCGATGGCCTCCAGGTTGGCACCATACTCGAAGTTGCCAACGAACAGCAGGCGCTGGCTGTGCAGCGCGGGTTGCACATGCTGGTAGAAATCACAGTCCACGCCATTGACCACCACGTTCACCGGGCGCCCGCTGATCTGCGCGATCAATTCGGCATCGTGGGCGCTGACTGCCACCAGTTCGGTGGGTTGGTGCAATACCCGCTGTTCCCAGCGTCGATAACGCCAGCGGTCGAAGGCGTTGAGCGGGCGTAACCATAGCGGCAGGCGATCGTGGTTGGCGCCCCCCATCACTGATTCCAGGGTGTGCTCGCTAAGCATGTACGGCAGCCCGCGTGCCTGCAGGGCTTTTTCGAAGGGCTGGAAGCTGTAGCTGTGCTCGATCTGGATCACGTCCCAGGGCTCGTCCAGCAATTGCTCGAAGCGGTGCCGCAGGCAAGGGGCCAGACCATTGATAATTGCGCGCATGGGGTAAGCGATAATCGGCGAGGCCAGCAGGTTGAGCGGGCTGTGCAGGGGCCGTCGGGGCAGCACGATCAGGCGCTCGAGCAGCGGCTCCAGGGCCTCGCGGGCGGCATCGTCAAGGGGGATCTTCGATTGCACCAGCAGGGTAATCCGGTGGCCCCGCTGTGCCAGTGCGCGTATCAGGTGGTATTGCCGGGTCTTGCTGCCGCTGGTGGTTGGCCAGGGCAGGTACGGCAGTGTCCAGAGAATGCGCATGACCCGGAATCCTCGCTAAAGGCTGCGGATAGCAAGACGCGCCCATGGGCAGCAGTGGTAGAACCACTGCCGGGGGCGCGTCCGTGGCAATAAAGTGTATCTGCTGAGCATAGCCGTGCATTGCCAGGCGTGTGGGAAAAGACAGGCCTACGCAATTAAATACTGGGAGCGGCCTAATGCCAGTCAGTTAAGGTTTCTACAGGCTTTACTGGGGCTGCAAAGCAGCCCCGAATTGCTTAACTGACAGGCACTGGGGAGCGGCCTGCTATTTTTTCGGGCGCATGCAACGATCCGCGACTGCAAAGGGTCGAGATCTGGGTTGATCACTTCACGGAGGCGCACAAACATGCGAGCGGGCAAGGCAATGCTGATCCTGCATGGCAAGCAGGCCATGAACGAAGACGTGCGCAGCGCCGTGCATGGCCTGCGCGACAGCGGCTGGGTGCTGGATGTGCGGGTCACCTGGGAGGCCGGTGACGCCCAGCGCCTGGTCACCGAGGCGCTGGCCGCCGGCTACGACCACATCGTCGCCGGAGGCGGGGATGGCACGCTGCGTGATGTCGCCGAGGCCATGGGGCTGGCAGGTACCAAGGCCAGCCTGGCGTTGTTGCCGCTGGGCACGGCCAACGATTTTGCCAAGGCCGCCGGCATACCCCTGGAGCCTGCCACGGCCCTGGCCTTGCTGAACATACCCGCACGGCCAATAGACCTGGGCCAGGCCGGCGACCAGCTGTTCCTCAACATGGCCACGGGCGGTTTTGGCAGCCAGGTCACGGCCAATACCTCCGAAGACCTGAAGAAAGTACTGGGCGCGGCCGCCTACCTGTTCACCGGGTTGTCGCGCTTCAGCGAACTGCAGGCCGCCTCGGTAGAGCTGCAAGGGCCAGGCTTCGACTGGCAGGGTGACCTGCTGGCGCTGGGCATCGGCAATGGCCGCCAGGCCGGGGGTGGGCAAGTGCTGTGCCCCGAGGCCCTGGTGAACGACGGCTTGCTCGATATCGCCATCCTGCCGGCACCTCAAGAGATGGTCGGGACGTTGCGTGAGCTGTTGGCCGGTAACGGTCTGTTCGTCAGGGCCAGGTTGCCCTGGGTGGAGATCAAGTGCTCGCAGGGGCTGGACATCAACCTTGATGGCGAGCCAGTGCAGGCCGAAAAGTTACGCTTCCAGGCCAAGCCCGCTGCATTGCGGCTACACCTGCCGGAGGGGTCTCCGTTGCTCAGTCGTCCAGGCTGATGATTTTCTCGCGCACGGCGAACAGCACCAGGCCGGCCACGTCATGGATTTGCAGGCGTTTCATGACTTGCGAGCGGTGGGTTTCCACTGTCTTGATCGACAGGCCCAGGCCGGTGGCGATTTCCCGGGTGGACTTGCCACGCACGATCAGGCGCAGGATCTCCAGCTGTCGCGCCGTGAGATTATGCCGCTCGCCAGCTGGTTGCTTGCCCTGCCTGGTGTGCAGCAGCGCCTGGTTGATGACCGTATGAGCGACGGCTGGGCTGAGATAGCGCTCGCCGTTGCGCACCGCGGCCAGGGCCTGTTCCAGCTCGGTGGCGCTGGTGTCCTTGAGCAGGTAGCCGTGGGCGCCACTTTCCAGTGCCCGCATGATCAGGTCCGGGTCGGTGTGCATCGACAGGATCAACACTTTGCAGGTGCTGCCGCTGGCGCGTAGTTGGGTGAGGGCGTCCAGGCCGCTGGTCGAGCGCATGGAGATGTCCAGCAAGACTATGTCCGGCGCCAGCGTGCGCACCTGTTCGAGCAACTGGCTGCCGTCGTCGGCTTCACCGATCACGTCATAGCCGGGAATGTCGCACACCAGTGCGCGCACACCGGCGCGAATCAGCGAATGGTCGTCTACCAGCAGCAGTCTACAGGTCATGGGTTGCAGTGCTCCTGGCGCGTTGCTGAGTGCGCGGTGGCCATGGGAACATCGCCTCGATGTGCGTGCCCAGGCCGAGCTGGCTGGTGATGTCCAGGCTGCCCTGCAACGCGGTTACCCGCTCCTGCATACCGGCCAAGCCCCGCTGGCCTGCTTCGGCCGGTTGCCTGGCGGGCACGAAGCCGCGGCCATCGTCTTGGATTGACAGCGCCAACCCCTCGGGGGTGCGCTGCAGGCGGATGACCAGATTGCGTGCCTGGGCGTGGCGCAGCATGTTGGTCACGGCTTCCTGGGTAATGCGGAACACCGCCATGGCCACGGCCTCGTCGATGCCCCCCAGGCGCTGGTTGCATGCCAGGCTCCAGTGAACGCCGCTGTTGCCCAGGGTGCGCACCAGGTGTGCGCGCAGGCTGGCTTCCAGGCCCAGGCTGGCCAACTGCCGCGGGTTGAGCAGGGCGGAGACATCGCGCACGTTGCCCAAGGTGTCATCCAGCGTGCTGCGCAGCGCGTCGCAGTGGCCTTGCAGCTCGTCGGGCATGCGCTTCTGCAGCCACTGCAGCTGCAGCTTGGCGGCGGTGAGCAACTGGCCGATGTCGTCGTGCAGTTCCCGGCTCAGGTGCTGGCGCTCGCCTTCCTGGACTCTGAGCATGCGCTCGGCCAGTTCCGCCGGGCGCAGGCTGATCGACCTGGCACCCAGGGCCAGGTGCACGGTAGCGCCCAGTGTGGCGACCAGTTGCAGCACCAGAAGGCTGGCCGGGATCACCTGATCGGCCAGGTACAGCAACAGGTTGGCGACCAGCGAGGCCATGCACAGCCCGACAGTTGCCCAGCGCAGCAGGGTAGTGCGGGAGCAGCACCGCGAAGAAGTCTTCAAGCGTGGAAACATAGGTAGGGAAGCCACTGAAGTATTGCTGATGGAGGCCTTGCACAATCCATGTCAGAGGCTTTGGAGCAGTACTTGCCTTTTTCTTTCAAACACATGATCTTGCGACCTTGCTGCTCGCAAGCGTTTTTGGGGGTGCATATTACCACTTCGCAGTGCATTGGTCGCGATCGGGTAACGCCATGAAACGCCGGCGGGGCGGGCGCTGGAGGGTGGCAAAGTGCCGCTTTGCTTGATCGCGCAACAGGCACTTGCCATGGAACTTGTGCGCTGTTGATTCAACTTGGCCCCCCCCAACCTGAAAAGCCTCGAGAATTTTCCAGATTCGGCCAGGGTGGGCCTGAATAAGCGTGCCCGGCTGCATTTTGCGCCAGTTCAATAGGTAGCAGATGAGCGGCCGGAGTGCGTGCTGCCTGCCGTCTCGGAATGCGGGTGGATGCATACGCTGCCTTGCTCATCGCAGGGTGTGCAAGGTTGTGCAAACGTTTGCTGCACGGCCTTGGCCAGTTCACCCAGCAGCACCAGCTGCTCGCCGATGTCCAGGTTAAGCCGCCCGGTGCAAGGGTCGACCAGTTCCAGCTGCCAGGCTAGCAGGGTCAGGCAAGCCCCTACTGCGGGCAGGGCTTCGCGCTGCAGGCAACCGACCTGGCAGGCCGGTGCCAGCAACTGCTGCAGGGCGGTGGTGTAATGGGCGATTTCACGCAGGCCCAGATGTGCGGCCTGTCGAGCGAGGTTGTCTAGGGCATTTTCCAGGTAGTGGCAAGCATCCGGGTCGTTGTCGATCAGTTCCAGATGCTGCAGGCATTCCTGGGCCTGGGTCAGCAGTACCTGGGCATCCAGCAGGAAACCCTGCAGGGCGTTATCGAACGACAAGGCGCTGTCCATCATGATGCCCCCGCGCGTGGGGCTGGCACAGGGGACGGGCACGCCAAAACGATAGCTAGCAAAAGCCTGACTCCATTCATGCAATGAGAATGGCGTCACATTAATGGCTAAAGGATATCGCGAACATCAGGTTTCACCCGATTGTGGCTAAGGGTTTCCCTGATAAGGGCCTCAGGTGGGGAACTTTTACTGTCCCGCTGAATCACCCGCGCTTCCCGCAGTAAAGCATGATGGTAAAGTGATATCAATTGCCTTCACGGCATTTTCCCGCAAGGGTCAAGGTGTGCGTGAAGCCGCCGATACAGGGTGGCTGATTTCACTTTTTCCGACTTAAGCCTGGGGGCTTTCCAATGGCTGGCATTCTCGACACGGTAGACCAACGCACGCAACTGGTGGGTGAGAACCGACTGGAAATCCTGATGTTTCGCCTGGCCGGCCGCCAGTTGTTCGCGATCAACGTGTTCAAAGTGCAGGAAGTGCTGCAGCTGCCCAAATTGACCCTGATGCCCCAGCGCCACGCTTTCGTCTGCGGCGTAGTCAACCTGCGCGGCCAGACCCTGCCGGTGATCGACCTGTCCCAGGCGATCGGCATGCGCCCGCTGCAGCCGGGGCCGGACAGCACCATCATCGTCACCGAATACAACCGCTCGGTGCAGGCTTTCCTGGTGGGCGGTGTCGACCGCATCGTCAACATGAACTGGGAGGCGATCATGCCGCCGCCGTCCAGCGCCGGACGCCAGCATTACCTGACGGCCATCACCAAGGTCGATGACAAGCTGGTGGAAGTGATCGACGTGGAGAAGGTGCTGGCCGAGATCGTGCCCTACAACGCCCGGGTTTCCGGCGACAAACTCGCCGATCCGGTGCTGGCCCGGGCCCGCGGCCGCGAAGTGCTGCTGGTGGACGATTCCAGCGTGGCCCTGGCGCAATTGCGCGACACCCTGTCCCAGCTGGGCGTGAAGCTGCACGTGGCCAGTGATGGTCTGAAGGCGCTGCGCATGCTCAAGGGTTGGGCCGACGCTGGTGAGGATGTGTGCGAGAAGCTGCTGATGGTGTTCACCGACGCCGAGATGCCGGAAATGGACGGCTACCGGTTGACCACCGAGATCCGTGGCGATGCCCGTTTGCGCCGGCTGTACGTGGTGTTGCACACCTCGCTGTCGGGCAGTTTCAACGAATCCATGGTGAAGAAGGTAGGCTGCGACAACTTCCTGTCCAAGTTCCAGCCCGATCGCCTGGTCGACGTGGTCAAGCAACGCCTGTTGCTGGATGCCGCTACTGCGTGATCCCGGCCCCTGCCGGGTATAAGCTTGGCGTTTTGGCATGACGCGAGGCGGCAGGGATGTTTCTCAGTGAGCTGTATCGGTACCCGGTGAAGTCCGGGCAGGCGCAACGCCTGCAGGCTTCACCGGTGGGGTTGCTGGGGTTGCAGGGCGACCGGCGCTGGATGGTGGTGGAGGAAGAAAACGGACGCTTCCTTACCCAGCGCGCCTGGCCTCATCTAGGCCAGATCAAGGCAAGTGATGATGACAGCGGCCAGTTGCTGCTGGAATCACCTGGGCAAACTCCCTTGCGGGTACCTGTGCCACCTACCGATGACGCCCTGCGCGGCGTGACCATCTGGCGCGATACCTTGCGTGTGCCGGATGCGGGCGATGCGGCGGCGGCCTGGCTCAGCCAGTTGCTGGGCAAGGCCGTGCGCCTGGTGTATTGCCCGGAGCAGCGCGCGCGTTATCTGCCCAATGGCTATGGCTTCAACAGTGACCGGGCGGCGTTCCCCGACGGTTTCCCGTTGTTGCTGATCAACCAGGGATCGCTGGAAGAACTCGACCGCCGTATCGGCCGGCCCATGGAGGTGCTTCGCTTTCGGCCCAACCTGGTGGTGCAGGGGGCCGAACCGTTTGCCGAAGATGGGTGGAAGCGGATCCGTATCGGCAGCCTGGAATTTCGCGTGCTCAAGCCCAGTGTGCGCTGCATCTTTACCACCATCGACCCGGCTACCGGCGAGCGTACCGAGGACCGCGAGCCGATGGCCACACTCAGGACCTTTCGCGAGAAGGAGGGGGATGTACTGTTCGGGCAGAACCTGGCGGTGGATGGCGGTGGGCGGTTGGAGGTAGGGATGAAGGTCGAAATCCTGGAGTAGCTGTGTTGCCTGTTCCGGCTCTTTCGCGGGCTTGCCCGCTCCCACAGGTACTGCACCGCATTCAAACCCGGTGCAATACCTGTGGGAGCGGGCAAGCCCGCGAAAGGGCCGGCACAGGCTCAGTAGCAATCACATGTCATCGAAATACCGCTCATGCCAATCCACCAGTGGCTGCGGCGAGTTCAGCTTCTGCCCATAGATCACCGAATACGACAGTACGTTCTGCACATACTGGCGCGTTTCGTCGAACGGGATCGACTCCACCCACACATCGAAGCTCAGGTGCTTGGCGCCTTTGAGCCACTGTCGCACGCGTCCCGGCCCGGCATTGTAGGCTGCCGAAGCGAGCACCCGGTTACCGTTGAACTGGCTGTGCACCTGGCTCAGGTAGGCCGCGCCCAGCTGGATGTTCTTGTCCGGGTTGAGCACCTGCGCCGGTGATGCCAGCGGGATACTGAACTTGCGCGCGGTTTCCTTGGCCGTGGCCGGCATCAACTGCATCAGGCCGCTGGCACCGACCGGGGAACGGGCATCCTCCATGAACGCACTTTCCTGGCGGGTAATGGCGAAGACCCAGCTCGAATGCAGGCCGCGGACCTTGGCCTCGCGCACCAGGGTGTCGCGGTGGGCCATCGGGAAGCGGATGTCCAGGTCGTCCCAGTACTGCGCCTGGCTGATGGTGCGAATGGCCGGGAAGTACCAGCGCAGGTCGTAGCCCAGGCGCGCCTGGGCGACCATTTCGTCGCGGCTGAAGTGGCGGCTGACGTGGTACCACTCGCGGCGGCCTTCGACGATCTGGCCACGGGCGTGGAACTCCAGGGCACGGCGGATGCCCGGGGTGTTGCGGACTTTGTTGACCAGCTGCGGGCTGAGCACCAGCGGCTTGTTGTTCAGCTGGTAAGGGGTTTGTGCCCGGTCGGCGGCGAGGAAACCGTAGAAGTCACGTTCGCGCGCCACGGTCTTGTACAGCAGCGGGATCTGTGGGTTGTTCGGTTGCGCCAGCTCCAGGCTGCGCGCCTGCCAGTACTTCCAGCGGCTGCTGTTGGCCAGGTCCTGGGGCAGGCGGCGGGTCAGCTCGTAGGCGTCTTCCCAGCGGCCCAGGCGCAGCAGCAGGCGCAAGCGCCATTCGCTGACGGTGTTGTCACGCAGCTCGGGGTCATAACGGGTCATCAGGTCGAGCGCGCGCGGGTCGTAGCGGCGCGCCAGGGTCAGGCCGATTTCGCGGGCGATGGCCACCTTCTCGTCGCGTGAAAAGTGCATGCGCTGGGCGTAGTCGTCGAGCAGCGCCATGGCCCGCTCCGGGTCCTGTCGGGCCAGGCGGCGCAGGCCGAGGCTGACCACGTCGGACATGGCTTCGTTGGCCGGGGTGAAGCGCGACGGCTGGTTGAGCAGCTCGGGTTTCTGCGCCACATCTACCAGCAGGCGCCCCTGCGGCGCGAGGGTGGTCAGGGTCTTGACCAGGTTGTTGGCCAGGCCGTAGTTGCGCGCCTGGGCCGCCAGCTTGGTGCGTTGCCAGCGCTTGGCCTCGGTCAGTTGGCCCTCGGCCGCCCACATGCCGAACAGTGTGTCGCAGGTAGCCGGCTGCGACTTGCCGACGTTCCACAGTTTGTCGGCCGTGGCAAAACCCTCGGCGCGCAGGCCGTGGCTGAGCTGGTACTGGCCGTTGAGGCAGTCCAGTTCGGTGAAGTTGAGCTTGGGGTCGTAGTACTTGACGAAAGTGTTCCATTCGCCGCGTTCGGCCAGCCAGCGCAACCAGCGCAGTTTCATCCAGTTGGCCTGGGGCAGGTCGCCATGCTTGGCAAGGAAGCCTTCGATTTCCTGGTTGCTCGCGGTTTTCAGGCGGGCGGTGAGTTCGTCGTAGGCCAGGTAGGGCGTCAGCGGGTAGTCGCTGAGGGCCTGGGCATAGCGCAGGTACGGGCCTTTGTCGCCTTTGGCCAGCGCGCGCTTGGCCTCGTCATAGTACTGGCGTTGCAGGGTAAGATCGGCGGCCTGCGCCGCGCAGGTGGCGGCGGTGAGCAGCAGGCAGGATGCAATATGTAACAGGCGGCTGCGCATGATACGTCCGGGCAGTTGAACCATGGGGAAGTGACGGCGGAGCCAGCACTGTTGGAAGCTATTGCCTTAGCTTAGCTGTTTGCCGGCGGCGGGTGAAAGCACTGTGCTTGTATCGGGATATTAAGTTCGACCAGATGTCGCAAAGCCCTTGCCGGATGACCAGGCGGATGCCGTCGGGGGCCAAGTCAGGTAGAATGCGCGCCCGATTTATGGAGACCAACATGACCCTGCTCAAATTCAGCGATGTGTCCCTCGCATTCGGCGCCATGCCGCTGCTGGACAAAGTGTCCTGGCAGATCGCTCGTGGCGAGCGGGTGTGCATCATCGGCCGCAACGGCACCGGCAAGTCGAGCATGCTGCGCCTGGTCAAGGGCGAGCAGAAGGGCGACGACGGCGAAATCTGGCGTGCCCCGGGCCTGAAGATCGGCGAGCTGCCGCAGGAGCTGCCGGTGGCCGACGAGCGCACGGTGTTCGACGTGGTGGCCGCAGGCCTGGATGGTGTGGGCGATCTGCTGGCGCAGTTCCATCACCTGAGCCTGAACATCCAGGGTGATGAAGACCTGGAAAAACTCATGCACGTCCAGCACGAGCTGGAAGCCCGTGACGGCTGGCGCCTGCAGCAGGTGGTGGAAAGCACCCTCAGCCGCCTGCAGCTGCCGGCCGACAAGACCCTGGCCGAACTGTCCGGTGGCTGGCGCCGTCGCGTGCTGCTGGCCCAGGCGCTGGTGTCGGAGCCCGACCTGCTGCTGCTCGACGAGCCGACCAACCACCTGGACATCGGTGCCATCGCCTGGCTCGAAGAGGCCCTGCGCGGCTTCAATGGCGCGGTATTGTTCATCACCCACGACCGTTCGTTCCTGCAGAACCTGGCCACCCGCATCCTGGAACTGGACCGCGGCGGCCTGATCGACTGGAACGGCGACTATGCCAGCTTCCTGGTGCACAAGGAGGCCGCACTGGCCGCCGAGGAAACCGCCAACGCGTTGTTCGACAAGCGTCTGGCCCAGGAAGAGGTATGGATTCGCCAGGGCATCAAGGCCCGCCGTACCCGCAACGAAGGCCGCGTACGCGCACTGAAGGCCCTGCGCGTGGAGCGCAGCGAACGCCGCGAGCGCCAGGGCAAGGCCAACATCCAGATCGAGGCGGCGGAAAAGTCCGGCAAGCAGGTAATGGTGCTGGAGAACGTCAGCTTCCATCACCCGGAAGGGCCTGTGCTGGTCAAGGACTTCTCCATGGTCCTGCAGCGTGAGGACCGCATCGGCCTGCTGGGCGCGAATGGTACCGGCAAGACCACGTTGCTAAAGCTGATGCTCGGTGACCTGGAGCCGACCGCAGGCAAGGTCGAGCGCGGCACCAAGCTGGAAGTGGCCTATTTCGACCAGATGCGCCACCAGCTCGATCTGGAAAAGACCGTTATCGACAACCTGGCCGAAGGCCGGGACTTCATCGAGATCGACGGCCAGAACCGCCATGTGCTGAGCTACCTGGGCGATTTCCTGTTCAGCCCTCAGCGTGCCCGTACGCCAGTCAAGGCGCTTTCGGGTGGCGAGCGGGCACGGCTGTTGCTGGCCAAGCTGTTCAGCAAGCCGGCCAACCTGCTGGTGCTTGACGAGCCGACCAACGACCTGGACGTGGAAACCCTCGAGCTGCTCGAGGAGGTGCTGTCCAACTACAAGGGCACCGTGCTGATGGTCAGCCACGACCGGGCCTTCCTCGACAACGTCGTCACCAGCACCCTGGTGTTCGAAGGCGAGGGCAAGGTGCGTGAATACGTCGGTGGTTACGAGGACTGGATTCGCCAAGGGGGCTCGCCGAAGCTGCTGGGCGTGACCGAGAGCAAGGGCGGCAAGTCCGAGCTCAACAGCGCGGTGGTGGAGAAGGTAGAGGCCAAGCCGGCGCCAGCGCCTGTTGCAGAGGTGGCCGAGGGTTCGAAGAAGAAGCTCAGCTACAAGCTGCAACGTGAGCTGGAAATGCTGCCGGGGCAGATCGACGAACTGGAGCAGCGCATGGCCGAGGCCCAGGAAGAAGTGAATGCGGCGGGCTTCTATCAGCGGCCGATTGCGGAAACCTCGGCAGTGCTGGCCAAGATCGAGAAGCTGCAGAGTGAGCTGGATGTGCTGGTGGAGCGCTGGGCCGAGCTGGAAGGCTGATCGGCGTTAGCCAGGCCCGGCCATTTCGCGGGCTTGCCCGCTCCCACAGGATCACCACAGCTTTCAAGGCTTGTGGAGAACCTGTGGGAGCGGGCAAGCCCGCGAAGAGGCCGGCACCGGTTGAATCATTCCTTCTTCTGCAACCGCACCGCCAGTACATCGCACGGCGCACCATGCAGCACGTCATTGGCCGTGGACCCCAGCAGCAACGCCAGGCCATGACGGCCATGGCTGCCGACCACGATCAGGTCGCACTTCTGGTCCTTGGCCAGCTGGTGGATTTCCTGGCGCGGCTGGCCATAGGTCAGGTGCGAGTCGCCGCGGTGGATGTCCGGGTATTTGTTGAACAGGCGGTCCATGCGCTCCTTGGCCTGGTCGAACTGCTGCTGTTGCAGCTGCGACAGGTCCATCGGCACGTCGCCGCCGAACGCCATGGCCATCGGCTCGACGATGTGTACCAGCGAAACCTTGGCATTCGACGGCGCGGCCAGCGCCATGGCGCGCTTGATCACCGGGTCGCATTCTTCGGTCAGGTCGACGGCGACCAGAAGATGTTCGTAGGACATGAGCGGAACTCCTGACAATCGCGATAGAAGAAGTATGGTCGCTTTCGGGCGGGTCTTCCGTGAAAAATGGCTAACCAGCTCATTTGCAACGTTTTATGGGAACTACTGATATGACGGTATTGCTGGTGGTGTCAATCCTCGCGCTGATTCTCAGCCCGCTTTCCTGGCTGCGCACCTCGCGCAAGCAGAGCGAGCAGATGAAGCTGCGCCTGGAGGCTCGGCGCATGGGTTTGGCCATGCAGCTGGCGCCGCAGCAGTGGCCGCACTGGCTGGAAAAGGAGCCGCCAAGCCCGTGCCCGCAATACCACCGGGCCCGTCGCCGCGGGCATGAGGACAGCTTCTGCTTCTGGCAGATCACCCCGGGGGTGTGGTGGAACCAGTGGCGTGAACCCTGCGAGGACCCACGCTTCATGGAGGCCTTGGCACGCTTGCCGGCGAGTGTCTACAAGGTCGAGGCCGATGCCCGGATGATCGCGCTGTACTGGACCGAGCGGGGTGATACCGCTGTGTTGCAGGATATTGCCCACGTCCTCGAAGCCCTGGCTTGAGACCTGTCTTGCACGGGCCCTGTAGGAGCGGCCTTGTGTCGCGATCGGGCTGCGCAGCAGCCCCTGGGATATCAGAGAAAAGCAAAGATTGCCGGGGCTGCTGCGCAGCCCGATCGCGACACAAGGCTGCTCCTACAAGGGTATGCGGCGCTTCTTAAACCTCTATAACGACAAAGCGGCGGCTTGGCCGATCCCCTGAAGGGGTGGGGTGCCAAGTCGCCGCTTTGCGTTCTGCTGCGCAGAAAAGGCCAGGCAGGCCGGGTATGCATTCAAGCAAGTGCCAGTGTAGCCGTTCGAGGTCGCCGCGCAAGGCAAAAGCTGCAGCATTCTTCTGCGGTTCATGGTCAATCGCCGACATGAATGGTCAGCAATCACTGTCATCATGTTTTGTACCAGGACGCTACAAAATGACCGGAAAGTCGTGTTTTCACCTTGCTCGCGAGCATTTGACAACGCCGATCTTTTCGGAGAATGTGTGCACACCCAAATCAAACGGGCGTATGAATTGAGCGTTTGTATGTCATGACGCCAAGCCATACTTCCGACTAGCGCGCTGACGGGTGTGCCTGGGGCAGGGCAGCTAGGCCTGCTTTTGCTGCAGCGATCGGCGTGTACAGTTCAGCTTCCATATCGTGGAGATCAGTTGATGATTTACGAAGGTAAAGCCATCACGGTTAAGGCTCTTGAAAGTGGCATCGTCGAGCTCAAGTTCGACCTCAAGGGTGAGTCCGTCAACAAGTTCAACCGCCTGACCCTGAACGAACTGCGCCAGGCCGTCGATGCCATCAAGGCCGACGCCTCGGTCAAGGGCGTGATCGTCAGCAGTGGCAAGGACGTGTTCATCGTCGGCGCCGACATCACCGAGTTCGTCGACAACTTCAAGCTGCCCGAGGCCGAACTGGTCGCCGGCAACCTGGAAGCCAACCGCATTTTCAACGCCTTCGAAGACCTCGAAGTGCCGACCGTCGCCGCCATCAACGGCATCGCCCTGGGCGGCGGCCTGGAAATGTGCCTGGCCGCCGACTACCGGGTCATGTCCACCAGCGCCAAGATTGGCCTGCCGGAAGTCAAACTGGGTATCTACCCGGGCTTTGGCGGTACCGTGCGCCTGCCGCGCCTGATCGGTTCGGACAACGCCATCGAATGGATCGCCGCCGGCAAGGAAAACCGTGCCGAGGACGCCCTGAAAGTGGGTGCCGTCGACGCCGTGGTCGCGCCTGAACTGCTGATGGCCGGTGCCCTTGACCTGGTCAAACGCGCCATCAGTGGCGAGCTGGACTACAAGGCCAAGCGCCAGCCCAAGCTGGAAAAGCTCAAGCTCAACGCCATCGAGCAGATGATGGCCTTCGAGACTGCCAAGGGCTTCGTCGCCGGCCAGGCCGGCCCTAACTACCCAGCCCCGGTCGAAGCCATCAAGACCATCCAGAAGGCTGCCAACTTCGGTCGTGACAAGGCCCTGGAAGTGGAAGCCGCAGGCTTCGCCAAGCTGGCCAAGACCTCGGTTGCCGAAAGCCTGATCGGCCTGTTCCTCAACGACCAGGAACTCAAGCGCAAGGCCAAGGCGCATGACGAAATCGCCCACGACGTGAAGCAGGCCGCCGTGCTCGGCGCCGGCATCATGGGTGGCGGCATCGCCTACCAGTCGGCGGTCAAGGGCACCCCGATCCTGATGAAGGATATCCGCGAGGAAGCCATCCAGCTGGGCCTGAACGAGGCCTCCAAGCTGCTCGGCAATCGCGTCGAGAAGGGCCGCCTGACCCCGGCCAAGATGGCCGAGGCACTCAACGCCATTCGCCCGACCCTGTCCTATGGCGATTTCGCCAATGTCGACATCGTCGTCGAGGCCGTGGTCGAGAACCCGAAAGTCAAGCAGGCCGTGCTGGCTGAAGTGGAAGCCCAGGTGAAGGACGATGCGATCCTCGCTTCCAACACCTCGACCATTTCCATCAACCTGCTGGCCAAGGCGCTCAAGCGCCCGGAAAACTTCGTCGGCATGCACTTCTTCAACCCGGTGCACATGATGCCGCTGGTGGAAGTCATCCGTGGCGAGAAGTCCAGTGAAGTGGCGGTTGCCACCACCGTGGCCTACGCCAAGAAAATGGGCAAGAACCCGATCGTGGTCAACGACTGCCCGGGCTTCCTGGTCAACCGCGTGCTGTTCCCGTACTTCGGCGGCTTCGCCAAGCTGGTAAGCGCCGGTGTCGATTTCGTGCGTATCGACAAGGTCATGGAAAAGTTCGGCTGGCCGATGGGGCCGGCGTACCTGATGGACGTGGTCGGCATCGACACCGGCCACCACGGCCGCGACGTGATGGCCGAAGGCTTCCCGGACCGCATGAAGGACGAGCGCCGCTCGGCCGTTGACGCACTTTACGAGGCCAACCGCCTGGGGCAGAAGAACGGCAAGGGCTTCTACGCCTACGAAACCGACAAGCGCGGCAAGCCGAAGAAGGTCGCCGACGCCACCGTGCTCGACGTGCTCAAGCCGATCGTCTTCGAGCAGCGTGAAGTCACCGACGAAGACATCATCAACTGGATGATGATCCCGCTGTGCCTGGAGACCGTGCGCTGCCTGGAAGACGGCATCGTCGAAACCGCCGCCGAAGCCGACATGGGCCTGGTCTATGGCATTGGTTTCCCTCCCTTCCGCGGTGGTGCGCTGCGCTACATCGACTCGATCGGTGTGGCCGAATTCGTTGCCCTGGCCGATCAATACGCCGACCTGGGGCCGCTGTACCACCCGACCGCGAAGCTGCGTGAAATGGCCAAGAACGGCCAGCGCTTCTTCAACTGAGCGGTCAACGAGCTAGAGCGAGAGATTTGATATGAGCCTGAATCCAAGAGACGTGGTGATTGTCGACTTCGGTCGCACGCCGATGGGCCGCTCCAAGGGTGGCATGCACCGCAATACCCGCGCCGAAGACATGTCGGCGCACCTGATCAGCAAGCTGCTGGAACGCAACGACAAGGTCGACCCGAAAGAAGTCGAGGACGTGATCTGGGGCTGCGTCAACCAGACCCTCGAGCAGGGCTGGAACATCGCCCGCATGGCCTCGCTGATGACCCAGATCCCGCACACCTCCGCGGCGCAGACGGTCAGCCGCCTGTGCGGCTCGTCGATGAGCGCGCTGCACACCGCCGCCCAGGCGATCATGACCGGCAACGGTGATGTATTCGTGGTCGGTGGCGTGGAACACATGGGCCACGTCAGCATGATGCATGGCGTCGACCCCAACCCGCACCTGTCCTTGCATGCCGCCAAGGCTTCCGGGATGATGGGCCTGACCGCGGAAATGCTCGGCAAGATGCACGGCATCACCCGTGAGCAGCAGGACCTGTTCGGCCTGCGTTCGCACCAGCTGGCCCACAAGGCCACGGTAGAAGGCAAGTTCAAGGATGAAATCATCCCGATGCAGGGCTACGACGAGAACGGCTTCCTGAAGGTGTTCGATTTCGACGAAACCATTCGCCCGGAAACCACCCTCGAAGGCCTGGCGTCGCTGAAGCCGGCGTTCAACCCGAAAGGCGGTACCGTCACTGCCGGTACCTCGTCGCAGATCACCGACGGTGCATCGTGCATGATCGTCATGTCCGGCCAGCGCGCCATGGACCTGGGTATCCAGCCATTGGCGGTCATCCGTTCCATGGCGGTAGCTGGTGTCGACCCGGCAATCATGGGCTACGGCCCGGTGCCGTCGACCCAGAAAGCCCTCAAGCGTGCTGGCCTGACCATGGCCGACATCGACTTCATCGAGCTCAACGAAGCCTTCGCTGCACAGGCCCTGCCAGTGCTGAAAGACTTGAAAGTACTCGACAAGATGGATGAGAAGGTTAACCTGCACGGCGGCGCCATTGCCTTGGGCCACCCGTTCGGTTGCTCCGGGGCACGAATTTCCGGCACCCTGCTCAACGTCATGAAGCAGAATGGCGGTACCCTGGGGGTGGCGACCATGTGTGTCGGCCTCGGCCAAGGTATCACCACTGTCTTCGAACGCGTCTGATCGCGTAGCGGGACAGCGACCGGGGCCTTGTGCCCCGGTTTTGTTTTTTACAGGTTTTATTCAAGAGGGTGGGCAACATGCAGATACAACCAGGCGTATACCGGCATTACAAAGGGCCTGAGTACCGTGTCTTCAGTGTTGCGCGGCACTCCGAGAGCGAAGAGTGGATGGTGTTCTACCAATGCCTGTATGGTGATTACAGCTTCTGGGTACGGCCACTTTCGATGTTCCAGGAGTCCGTCGAGGTTGACGGCGAGCAGGTGCCACGCTTTGCTTTGGTCAAGGCCGAAGAGGGGCTGCCCGGGTTGCTGGGCAAGTCGCACGAGTGATAGTCCGAACTTGACCTCACACTTTTGCCACTATATATAGCGGTGCCGCGTCTGGCACCTGACGCGTTTTTCATCTTCAGATTCAGGAATACTCCGATCCATGGGCAAATCGCTGGTCATTGTGGAATCCCCGGCCAAGGCCAAGACCATCAACAAGTACCTGGGCAACCAGTACGTGGTGAAGTCGAGTATCGGCCATATCCGAGACCTCCCCACCAGCGGTTCGGCCAGCGCCAGCAAAGAGCCAGCCGCCAAGCGTGGCAAGGCCGCGGGTGAGGCTCCGGCCCTGTCGCCGAAGGAAAAGGCCCGCCGCCAGCTGGTGGCACGCATGGGCGTCGACCCCGACCACGGCTGGAAGGCCAAGTACGAGATCCTGCCTGGCAAGGAAAAGGTGATCGAAGAGCTGCGCCGCCTGGCGAAGGACGCCGACACCATCTATCTCGCAACCGACTTGGACCGCGAAGGGGAAGCCATTGCCTGGCACCTGCGCGAGGCCATCGGCGGCGACGACACCCGCTACAAGCGCGTGGTGTTCAACGAAATCACCAAGAAGGCCATCCAGGAAGCCTTCTCGCAGCCGGGCGAGCTGGATATCGACCGGGTCAACGCGCAGCAGGCGCGGCGTTTCCTCGACCGCGTGGTCGGCTACATGGTTTCGCCGCTGCTGTGGGCCAAGATCGCCCGTGGCCTGTCCGCCGGCCGTGTACAGTCGGTGGCGGTGAAGCTGGTGGTGGAGCGCGAGCGTGAAATCCGCGCGTTCATCCCGGAAGAGTACTGGGAAATCCACGCCGACCTCGGCACCGCCAAGAACGCCAAGGTGCGTTTCGAAGTGGCCCGCGAGAAAGGTGAGGCCTTCAAACCGCTGAACGAAGCCCAGGCCATGGCCGCGCTGGAGAAGCTCAAGGCTTCCAGCTACAGCGTGGTCAAGCGCGAAGACCGCCCGACCAGCAGCAAGCCGTCGGCACCGTTCATTACCTCCACCTTGCAGCAGGCCGCCAGCAACCGCCTGGGCTTCGGTGTGAAGAAAACCATGATGATGGCCCAGCGCTTGTACGAAGCCGGCTACATCACCTACATGCGTACCGACTCGACCAACCTGTCGGCCGACGCCCTGGATATGGCGCGCAGCTACATCGAGCGCGAGTTCGGCAAGCAGTACCTGCCCGAGGCTCCGCTGGTGTACGGCAGCAAGGAAGGCGCCCAGGAGGCGCACGAAGCGATTCGTCCTTCCGACGTGAACACCCACCCGAGCAAGCTCAGTGGCATGGAGCGTGACGCCGAGCGCCTGTATGAGCTGATCTGGCGCCAGTTCCTGGCCTGCCAGATGCCGCCGGCGCAATACCTGTCCACCAGCGTCACCGTGGCTGCAGGCGACTTCGAGTTGCGTGCCAAGGGCCGTATCCTCAAGTTCGACGGTTACACCCGTGTGCTGCCGCAACAGAGCAAGCCTGGCGAAGACGACGTGTTGCCGGAAATGGTCCAGGGCGAAGCGCTGAAGCTGATCCAGATCGACCCGAGCCAGCACTTCACCAAGCCACCGGCGCGCTTCACCGAAGCCAGCCTGGTCAAGGAAATGGAAAAACGCGGCATCGGTCGCCCGTCGACCTATGCGGCGATCATTTCGACCATTCAGGACCGTGGCTATGTGACCCTGCACAACCGCCGCTTCTATTCCGAGAAGATGGGCGACATCGTCACCGAGCGCCTGTCCGAAAGCTTCTCCAACCTGATGGACTACGGCTTTACCGCCGACATGGAAGAGAACCTCGACGACGTGGCCCAGGGCGAGCGTGACTGGAAGAACGTGCTCGACGAGTTCTACGGCGACTTCAGCAAGAAACTGCAGACCGCCGAGTCCAGCGAAGACGGCATGCGCGCCAACCAACCGACCATGACCAACATTCCGTGCAAGGAATGTGGCCGGCCGATGATGATCCGCACCGCCTCCACCGGCGTGTTCCTCGGTTGCTCGGGCTACAGCCTGCCGCCGAAAGAGCGCTGCAAGGCCACCGTCAACCTGGTGCCGGGCGACGAGATTGCCGCCGACGACGAGGGCGAATCGGAATCCCGCGTGTTGCTGGGCAAGCATCGCTGCCCGATCTGCGCCACGGCGATGGATGCCTACCTGCTGGACGAGAAGCACAAGCTGCACATCTGCGGTAACAACCCGGATTGCGCTGGCTACGAGATCGAGGAAGGCAACTACCGCATCAAGGGTTACGAAGGGCCGAGCCTGGAGTGCGACAAGTGTGGCAGCGAGATGCAGTTGAAGACTGGCCGCTTCGGCAAGTTCTTCGGTTGCACCAACCCGGCGTGCAAGAACACTCGCAAACTGCTCAAGAGCGGCGAGGCGGCGCCACCGAAGATGGACAAGGTGGACATGCCAGAGCTCAAGTGCGAGAAGGTCGACGATACCTACGTGCTGCGTGATGGCGCTTCGGGGCTGTTCCTGGCCGCCAGCCAGTTCCCCAAGAACCGCGAAACCCGCGCACCGCTGGTGCTGGAGATCGTGCCGCACAAGCATGAGATCGATCCGAAGTACCACTTCCTGTGCGATGCACCGCAGAAAGACCCGGAAGGCCGCCCTGCAGTGATCCGCTACAGCCGCAAGACCAAGGAGCAGTATGTGCAGTCCGAGGTTGATGGCAAGCCGACCGGCTGGAAGGCGTTCTACGACGGCAATGCGTGGAAGGTTGAAGACAAGCGCTGATCTGTCAGTGCTGTAATTGGGGTCGCTTCGCGCCCCTTCGCGGGCTTGCCCGCTCCTACAGGTACAGCGCAGGCCTTGGGCTTGATGGAGTTCCTGTGGGAGCGGGCAAGCCCGCGAAGGGGCGCAAAGCGGCCCCAATCATTTATGATGAGGCTATCCGCCTTGCAGCCTTAGGGAGGGCACTGAAATGGCCCAGGAACTCTACACCCGCACCAATCAGAAACTGTTCTTTGCCGGCCTCGCCCTGGAGTCCATGGCCAAGGCCGAACAAAGCCAGGCCATGAATGCCCAGGGCCTGGTCCAGGCCGAACGCGAGTCGGCGCTGTTCCATCTCTACGGCGCATTGTTGGGCCTGTGTCATGAAATTGGTGGCTTCTACCGCCTGCCAGTTGTTGCAACGGTCGAGCAAGCACTGGCTGACGACGCCCTGAACGGTATCGCCATCCCGGAAGTGGCCGAGCTGCTGGAGCTGGCCCGCCAGCGCGAAACCTGGCTGGCACAAATGCTTGGTGCTTATGCCGATTTGTTCCGACCACCGGTCGCGAAAAAAACGCCGAAAACCGACGTTACCCAGCCATTGATTCAGGCGGTCAATCTCGATGAGCCCGAGCATCCGGCGCTGTCGCATGCCGAACTGGAAAGCTGGCGCAGCGACCTCAAAGGCCTGGTGAGACGTTTCCGTGACGCGTTGAGTGAGTGCTGATAGCTGCTACGGCTGGTACAATGCTGGCCTTTCGCGGAGAACTGCCATTTATGTCTACGTCGTTTCTGGAAATTGTCGAGTTGCCTGATGGCCGCATCGAACTGCGTCGCGCCGAGGATGAGGGCTCTCTGGTAACCCTGGATTTCTCGGAAGACGCCAAGGCGTTTCTGCAGGGTCAGCATGTGGAAGTGGCCAAGGCCATGCTCAGCATGGGCGTACAGATGGCCGGTCGCCTGATGGATGGCGAGCTTGAGCGTGATGAAGGGCCGCGAGTGCTGCACTGATGTGCAGCAGGGCATCAGGTTTTATGCAGTGACAGGCAAAGCCTGAACATCAGCCGAGGCGGATGTTCAGGCTTTGTGCGTTTCCGGCACTGGCAGCGCGCAGCAATTGCTGGCGCGCAGTGGCGTTGACATTGCCCAGCCAGCTGACGACGGTGTGGCTGCGGCCCAGACGCAAGGCTTCGCAGGCCAGTTGAAGCGGGCTTTGATTGCCACGAGGTTGCAGCAGCAGGATGCGTTCACGGTTGAGCCCGGCATCGCGCAGCCAGGCCTGGGTCAGGCTCGACGGCGGGGCGATCAGGGTCAGCCAGCGGGTCTCGTCCTCTTCGCTCAGTTCGCGCAGCACGGGTGCCAGCAGGCTTTGGCAATGCCCGGGGGCTCCGCGCAGCGACAGTTCGCTGAACAGCTCGGGCTGGCTGCTCTTGCGCGCCACTTCGCTGGCTTTCAGGCCAGGCAGTACGGGCTGGGCGAGGAATGCTTCGAACAATGGCAACTGAGCTTGCTCGGGTACGTGAATGAACTGCTGCATGACGCCTCCTGGATCAGCGGCGAATGACGCCGACGCTCAAGCCCTCGATCACCAGCTCCTGTTCTTTCAGGTCGACTTCGATGGGGGCGAATTCGGGGTTTTCGGCAAGCAGCCACACCTTGCTGCCTTCGCGCTTGAAGCGCTTGACGGTGACTTCGTCGCCGATGCGGGCCACGACGATCTGGCCATTGCGGGCTTCGCGGCAGGTGTGTACCGCCAGCAGGTCGCCATCGAAGATGCCGACGTCCTTCATGCTCATGCCGTGTACGCGCAGCAGATAGTCGGCCTGGGGGTGGAAGAAGTCGGGGTTGATGTTGCAGGATTGCTCGATGTGCTGTTCGGCAAGGATCGGCGCGCCGGCGGCAACCCGGCCGATGATCGGCAGGCCGCTTTCTTCGGCCTTGGCTTCCAGGCCGGGGATGCGAATACCACGGGAGGCGCCCGGGGTCATCTCGATCGCGCCTTTGCGGGCGAGGGCCTTGAGGTGCTCCTCGGCGGCGTTGGGCGACTTGAAGCCCAACTCCTGAGCAATCTCGGCGCGCGTCGGCGGGAAGCCGTTGTCTTCCAGGCAACGCTTGATGAACGCGAGAATTTCGGCTTGGCGTGGCGTCAGTTTCAACATGGTGAGCGCTCTGTCTTTTTGTACAGTGACTGGGATTATATACAGTACTGGATGCGCTGCAAGCCAAAACCCGCAATAAACAGTAGCAATGGCGCTTGCAGCCACCCGCCTGGCGTTTTTAAATGGCGACCGACCAGTCACCGAGCCTTGACAGAAACAGGGCTGAAACGTATGTTTCAAACACCTGTTTGTCTGGCGGAGTAGTCGGAGTAGTCATGGCCCAATCGGAAACCGTTGAACGCATTCTCGATGCTGCCGAGCAGCTGTTCGCGGAAAGGGGGTTCGCAGAAACCTCGTTGCGGCTGATTACCAGCAAGGCCGGGGTCAACCTGGCGGCAGTCAACTATCACTTCGGCTCCAAGAAGGCCCTGATCCAGGCAGTGTTTTCGCGCTTCCTCGGGCCGTTCTGCGCCAGCCTCGAACGTGAGCTGGAGCGGCGCCAGGCCAAGCCTGAGCACAAGCCGAGCCTCGAGGACCTGCTGGAAATGCTGGTCGAGCAGGCTTTGGCCGTGCAGCCGCGCAGCAACAATGACCTCTCGATCTTCATGCGCCTGCTGGGCCTGGCCTTCAGCCAGAGCCAGGGCCACCTGCGGCGTTACCTGGAAGACATGTACGGCAAGGTGTTCCGCCGCTACATGCTGCTGGTCAACGAGGCCGCGCCGCGCATTCCGCCGCTGGAGCTGTTCTGGCGCGTGCACTTCATGCTTGGTGCTGCCGCCTTCAGCATGTCTGGTATCAAGGCCCTGCGGGCGATTGCCGAAACCGATTTCGGCATCAATACCTCGATCGAGCAGGTAATGCGCCTGATGGTGCCGTTCCTGGCTGCAGGCATGCGTGCCGATAGCGGTGTAACCGACGACGCCATGGCCGCCGCGCAGCTGCGCCCGCGCACCAAGACCAGCGCAGGCGCCACCACCGCCAAGGCCTGAAGGCTGGGCGGGGCAGGGCGCTTCGGCTAAGCTAGCGCCCATGCCTGACCTCGACTTCCTGCACATTTCCCTCGCCGATCAGCGCCTTTATGGTTTTGCCGATGGCCAGCTGCGCGTACGCCTGCCGGTTTCAACGGCGCGCAACGGCGCCGGCGAGCGCAACGGCTCGGGTTGCACGCCGTGTGGCTTGCATCAGGTGCGAGCGAAGATCGGCGCGGGCTTGCCGCTGAATGCGGTATTGGCCGGGCGGCGCTGGACCAGCGAGGTGTGGTCGCCGGCCTTGCATGCGCAATACCCCGGCCGGGACTGGATCCTCACCCGCATCCTCTGGCTTAGTGGCTGCGAGCCGGGTGTCAACCGCCTGGGTGCGGTCGACACCTTCCGCCGTTATATCTACCTGCACGGCACCCCGGATACGGAACCCTTGGGCGTAGCGCTGTCCCATGGATGCATACGCCTGCGCAACATCGATTTGCTAAGCCTGTTCGAGCAGGTGCCGGCCCATTGCCCGGTGCGCATCGAGCAGGCCGCCTGCCCCCAGTGGGCTTCTCTCAGTCTTCAATGAAGGATTACCCATGACTGTCAGCCTGCAAGGCTCCCTGATGGTGGATATCGCCGGTAAATGGCTGACCGCCGAAGACCGTCACCTGCTACGCCAACCTGAAGTGGCTGGCCTGATCATTTTTGCCCGCAACATCGACAGCCCGCGCCAGGTGCGTGAACTGTGCGCGTCGATCCGTGCCATCCGGCCTGACCTGATCCTGGCGGTGGACCAGGAGGGCGGCCGGGTGCAGCGCCTGCGCCAGGGCTTTGTGCGCCTGCCGGCCATGCGTGCGCTGGCCGACAATGACAACGCCGAGTACCTGGCCGAGCAGTGCGGTTGGTTGATGGCGACCGAGGTGCTGGCGGTTGGCCTGGACCTCAGCTTTGCCCCGGTACTCGACCTGGACCACCAGCGCAGCGCCGTGGTGGGCAGCCGCGCCTTCGAGGGTGACCCGCTGCGTGCCACGCAACTGGCCGGGGCGTTCATCCGTGGCATGAATGCGGCGGGTATGGCGGCTTGTGGCAAGCACTTCCCGGGGCATGGCTGGGCCGAAGCGGACTCGCATGTGGCCATCCCGACCGATGAGCGCAGCCTCGAACAGCTGCGCCAGGCCGACCTGGTGCCGTTCACCCGCCTGAGCGGGCAATTGGCGGCAGTGATGCCGGCGCATGTCATCTATCCGCAGGTCGACAACCAGCCGGCTGGCTTCTCGCGGCGCTGGTTGCAGGACATCCTGCGTGGCGAGCTGGGCTTTGACGGGGTGATCTTCAGTGACGATTTGTCGATGGCCGGCGCACATGTTGTCGGGGATGCGGCGAGCCGCATCGAAGCAGCACTGAGCGCCGGTTGTGATATGGGGCTGGTTTGCAATGATCGGGCGGCGGCGGAGCTGGCACTGAGTGCGGCACAACGCATGAAGGTAAAACCTTCGCCACGCATCGCAGGCATGCGCGGGCAAGGGTTTGCGCGGACTGACTATCGTCAGCAGCCTCGTTGGCAGCAGGCATTGTCCGCGTTGAAGGACGCTCAACTGGTCGACTGACGAGGCTACACCCTGCTCGGTCCGAGACAGGATCCTGCGTTTTCGATGTGCGTATTGCGTGAGTACACCGGGAAATGTGCCCCGGTGTACCAGGCAGCACGCATTCCAGAGACTCGGGCAAAGCGGAGATTTCTCCGCTTCGCCCGTAATGGGTTTCTGATATTCGATTAGAGGATTTTGTAATGACAGTTTGTATGCAGGGGGCCTTGATGGTCGATATCGAAGGCACAGGGCTGACGCCTGAGGATCGTCGGTTATTGCTCCAGCCTGAAGTAGCTGGTTTGATCATCTTTGCTCGTAATATTGCCCACCCGCGTCAGGTGCGGGAGCTGTGCGCTTCGGTACGTGCTTTGCGCCCTGACCTGATCATTGCGGTCGATCAGGAAGGTGGGCGGGTGCAACGCTTGCGTGAAGGGTTCGTCAGGTTGCCATCCATGCGGCAGATCGCCCAGAGCGATGATGCCGAGCGATTGGCCGGGCATTGTGGCTGGTTGATGGCAACCGAGGTGCTGGCGATCGGGCTGGATTTGAGTTTTGCTCCAGTGCTCGATCTGGATCATGGGCGCAGTGCAGTCATTGGTGCGCGTGCCTTCGATGGTGATCCTGAGCGTGTCACTCAGTTGGGTGGGGCGTTCATCCGGGGCATGACTGCAGCGGGCATGGCAGCATGCGGCAAGCATTTTCCTGGGCATGGCTGGGCTGAGGCCGATTCGCATGTGGCCATTCCCGTAGATGATCGCAGCCTGGATGAACTGCGCAAGACGGACCTGGTGCCATTTACCCGATTGGCACGCCAGCTGTCGGCAGTGATGCCTGCGCATGTGATCTATCCCCAGGTCGATAGTAAGCCCGCCGGTTTTTCGAGGCGCTGGCTTCAGGACATTCTCAGGGGGGAGCTTGGCTTCGATGGCGTGATTTTCAGTGATGATCTGTCCATGGCCGGTGCCCATGTGGTCGGAGATGTTGCTGGTCGCGTCGAGGCTGCTTTCGGTGCGGGATGTGACGTGGGCCTGGTATGTAATGACCGGGCTTCGGCAGAGCTTGCTCTGCTGGCTGCGCAGCGCTTGAAAGTCAAGCCATCGCCGCGCCTTGCTCGGATGCGAGGCTTCAGTTTTGCGCGCACTGACTATCGCCAGCAGCCGCGGTGGCTGGAGGCGTTGGGGGCGTTGCGAGAGGCGCAGTTGGTCGATTGACCGCGCCGGCCCCTTCGCGGGCATGCCCGCTCCCACAGGTGCGGCACCGCCCTTGAGGGCACTGATATCCCTGTGGGAGCGGGTTTACCCGCGAAGGGGCCGGCACAGGCAGCACAACAGCCTGAAAAGCAGCGCTGTACCTGTGGGAGCGGGCGTGCCCGCGAAGAGGCCGGTACAGGCAGCGAAGGATTCTGGGCTACCGCTCGCGCTTCCCGGGCAGCGGCGCAAACAGCGCTTCGATCTCTTCATCCCCCAGCCGCCATTGCCCGGCCTGCCCGCCATCCAGCAGGCTTGCCGCAAGCGCGGCCTTCTCCTGCTGCAACAGCTGGATCTTTTCTTCCACCGTTCCCCGGGTGATCAGCTTGAACACGAATACCGGCTTGTCCTGGCCAATGCGGTAGGCGCGGTCGGTAGCCTGGTTTTCGCTGGCCGGGTTCCACCAGGGGTCGAAGTGGATCACCGTGTCCGCGGCTGTCAGGTTCAAGCCCACGCCACCCGCCTTGAGGCTGATCAGGAACACTTCGCTGTCACCCTGCTGGAACTGCTGCACCGGCGTGCGCCGGTCGCGGGTGTCGCCGGTCAGCAGGCTGTAGCGAATCTTGCGCTTCTCCAGTTCCTGCTCGATCAACGCCAGCATCGAGGTGAACTGCGAGAACAACAGCACCCGGCGCCCTTCGCTCAACAACTCTTCGAGCATTTCCAGCAACGCGCCCAGTTTGCCCTTTTCGGCCTGGTTGCCTTTGCTTTCCACCCCTTTGACCAGACGCAGGTCGCAGCATACCTGGCGCAGCTTGAGCAGGGCGTCGAGGATGACGATCTGACTGCGCGCGGCGCCATTGCGGGCGATTTCATCGCGGACTTTCTTGTCCATGGCCACCCGTACGGCCTCGTAGGTGTCACGCTGGGCATCGCTAAGCTCGACCCAGTGCACCATCTCGGTCTTGGCCGGCAGCTCGGTCGCCACCTGCTCCTTGGTGCGGCGCAGCAGGAACGGGCGGATGCGGCTGGCCAGGTGGGCCATGCGCTCGCTGTCGCCGTGGCGCTCGATCGGTGTGCGGTAGTCCTGGTTGAAACGCTTCAGGTCACCCAGCCAGCCGGGCATGAGGAAGTGGAAAATCGACCACAGCTCGCCGAGGTTGTTTTCCATTGGCGTGCCGGTCAGGCAGACGCGCTGATTGGCCCGCAGCTCGCAAACTGCGAGGGCGGCCTTGCTGGTGCTGCTCTTGATGTTCTGTGCCTCGTCCAGCACCAGCACATGCCAGGCATGGGCGCGCAGGTGCTCGAGGTCGCGCGGCACCAGGGCATAGGTGGTCAGGACCAGGTCGTATTCATGCAATTTGGCGAAATGCTTGCTGCGCCCCGGGCCTTGCAGGGCCAGCACGCGCAGCCCGGGGGCGAAGCGCTGGGCTTCGTCCAGCCAGTTGGGTACCAGGCTGGTCGGCATCACCGCCAGGGCTGGAGCGCTCAGGCGGCCGGACTGTTTTTCCAGCAGCAGGTGTGCCAGGGCCTGCAGTGTCTTGCCCAGCCCCATGTCGTCGCCGAGGATGCCGCCGGTGCCCATCTCGCGCAGCGCCTGCAGCCAGTTCAGGCCCTGTTGCTGGTAAGGGCGCAGGCTTGCCTGCAACCCGGTCGGCGGTTCTACCTGCAAATCACGGGCATCGCGCAGGCGACGGCCCAGGTCGCGCACATGCTCGCCACCCTCCCAATGCAGGGGCAGGCCGTCGATGTCGTTCAGGCGTGAGGCATCGGCACGGTCCAGGCGCAGGGACGGGCCTGCGGCGTCTTCGTGCAGGTACAGTTCGCCCAAGGTGCCCATCACTGCCTTGATGCGGCCATAGGGCAAGGCAACGCGCAGGGCCGGGGCATCGAGGCGGCCACGGTTGAGGTCGATCAGCAGGTGCTCGTCGTCACTGCGCCGGGCCAGTTCGCTGGGGCGCAGCAGTTCCGGGTTGCTGCGCAGCAGTTGCAGCACGATCGGCAGCAGGCTGTGGCGCTGGCCGTCGACCACGATGCCCAGCTCCAGGTCGAACCATTCATGGCCGGGCGCTTCGTCGATGGTGGCGTACCAGTCGTCCACCTCTTGCAGGTTGAAGGCGAAGTCGCGGTGGATGTCGATTTCCCAGCCGGCCTCGCGCAGGCGCGACAGGTCTTTGCGGGCAAAGCGCAGCCAGGCTTCATCGTCGGGCAACTGGTACATTTCACCGGCGCTGTCGGGTAAAGCCTTGCTCTGCCGGGTAGCAGCCTTGAAACCCAAGTCGCGTAGCGCCTTGCGCAGCGCCTGTTCGGCCTGGGGTTGGCGGCGAATGCTTTGGCTGGTGGCGTCCACCAGGCGGGTCAGCGGCTTGTCGTCGTTGCCTATGGCGCGCAGGCCGTCGTAGTCGAACGCCAAGGCGGCACGGTGTTGCATCTGCCGTTGCATGCGGCCGGTCTTGGGCATGTAGGCGCTGAATTCGAGGCTGCCAAGGGTCAGCTGGGGCCTGGGCTGAACATGCTCGATCACTTCACTGCGCACACTTGTGGGAGTCGGGACCTGGCGGTTCAGCGCGTTCAGCCGGTGGCTCAGTGGAATGATCAGATGCTCCGGCACCGTCGGTGCGCTGGCCAGCTGGCTGGCAACGAAGGGGTCAAGATCATGCAGCAGTTTGCCGGTAAGCCCCGTCTGGGTGTCAATGTAGTAGAGGGGGTCCAGTGGCAGTGCCATATCGTGCACTTTGTCAGCGTTCTGCCAGGCGCCACGATAACTACCGTTGTCGAGCCTCACCCAGCGGAATTCGGCATGTAGTGCTGGCCCGGGGGATAACAGCGTTTGGTGGCCCAGCAGCAAGCGTCCGCTAGCCAGTGCGAACTCGTACAGCTCGGCGCCTTTTTTACCATCCAGCCTGGCAATGGGCAGGCTGGAATCTTTGCCAAGGGCGTCAACCAGCCTCAGGATGCGCAGGTCTTCATCCGTTACATAGCGTGGCGTGTAGTAGAGCAGTTCAGGCAGCGAACTGGGGCGCCCCAGGTTGAGCTGGCCATCAGCTTGCCGGGTGCCTTTGAAAACGCTGAGTATGCACCGGCCATGCTCGTTGCTGAGCAGATAGTAGAGCGAGGGGCCTTTGCGTTTGGTGGGCTCTGCAGGCGCGGCCGTAACCTCCAGTGCTTCGACCCAATGGGCAAGTTCAGGGGGCAGGTCGAGCGACTGTTGTGCGGCTTCGGTGGGGGGATGCGAAGGTTCCTGAGTGCCTTCGGGGCAATCCGGTCCCTGTTCCAGCA
The DNA here is from genome assembly GCF_046557535.1 of Pseudomonas sp. S1(2024). Lineage (NCBI taxonomy): Bacteria > Pseudomonadati > Pseudomonadota > Gammaproteobacteria > Pseudomonadales > Pseudomonadaceae > Pseudomonas > Pseudomonas sp. S1(2024). The sequence continues at coordinate 24,625 of NZ_JBKGFP010000064.1, read as the reverse complement.
GGTAAAGAGCGGCGGCGCAATGCTTGCAGTTCTCGCCTACCGGGCAAGAGCACGTGCCCTCGCATTCCAGGCTATCTTCAGTCAAGTCCAGGGTAATGCGCTGGTAGTAGGTGCGGCCGGACGAACCTGTACATTGCGCGCGGATCGTCAGGTCGAGGATCGACACGATCTCGCTTCTGCCGTCCTCGGCATATTCCTGGCCGCGCCTCAGGGTCTTGCGATCAAACGCAAGAGTCCAGCCGTTGTGCCCGCGCACAAAGATCTGCGCAACGCTCTCGCTCACATCATTGCTCCATCATCTCCGGGTCCATCGCCGGCATTTTCGGCGTACCCGGTGGTGTCACCTTCAGCAGCACGGCCAGGTGCCCACCGTCGAGGAAGGTCAGCTGGCCGCCCTTGACGTTGCTGTTGCTCTGCTTGAACTGCTCGCTTTGCAGCACGCTGCCGTTACCGTCCAGCTGGTTGACCCAGAAATTGGCCTCGACCGCGATGAAACGGCCCTCGGCGATGCTCAGGTTGCCTTCGATGGGGAAGTGGCCGAACTGCTCGGCGCCTTCACCCAAGGCGATGCGGCTGGGCTCGCTGCCCACTTGCTGCTGCCAGGCCTTGTGCATCAACACGGTGTAGTCGGCGGTGGCTTCCAGGCGGGTGGCTTCGTCTTCCAGCGCCAGGCGACGCTCGGCGTCCTTCTCCAGGCGCGGAGCGCCGGCGCTCCAGTCTTCGGGGGCAAACGGGCTGGTGAAGGCGGGCACGCTGTTCTGCCGCACCAGGATCATTTCTACCTGATACAGGCCTTCGGCGAAGGCGGCTGGGGCGAACAGCGCCAGCAGCAGGGTCAGGCAACGGATGGCACGCATGGGTCTTCCTTAGGCAGGCTGTGGGGTCAGGCGCTCGAACAGCGCCTCCAGGGTATTGAAACGTTCGTCGGGGCGCTCCATGGGCACCAGGAAACGGAACTGGGTGGCGCCTTCGAACTTGTAGCGTTTGGGCTGGCCCTGGATCAGCTTGATCAGGGTCAGCGGGTCGACCGGGGTCTCGGCCTCGAACTCGATCTTGCCGCCGTTGGGGCCGGCGTCGACTTTCTTGATGCCGAGCTTTTCCGCGTGCAGCTTGAGCGAGGTCAGGCGCATCAGGTTCTTGGTCGGCTCGGGCAGCAGGCCGAAGCGGTCGATCATTTCCACCTGCAGGTCCTTGAGGCCTTCTTCATCGGCAGCCGAGGCAATGCGCTTGTACAGGATCAGCCGTGCATGCACGTCGGGCAGGTAGTCCTCGGGGATCAGTGCCGGCAGGCGCAGGTTGATTTCCGGGCCACCGCCCAGCGGCTGCTCAAGGTTGGGCTGGGTACCCTTGCGGATCGCCTTGACCGCGCGTTCGAGCATTTCCATGTACAAGGTAAAGCCCACCGCCTGGATCTGCCCGCTCTGGCCTTCGCCCAGCAGCTCGCCGGCTCCGCGAATCTCCAGGTCGTTGGTGGCCAGCACGAAGCCGGCACCGAGGTCCTGGGTGTTGGCGATCGCCTCCAGGCGTTTTTCGGCGTCGGCGCTGACTTTCTGCCGGGTTGGCGTCAGCAGGTAGGCGTAGGCCTGGTGGTGGCTTCGGCCAACACGGCCGCGCAGCTGGTGCAGCTGGGCCAGGCCGAACTTGTCGGCGCGCTCGATGACGATCGTGTTGGCGCTGGGCACGTCGATGCCGGTTTCGATGATGGTCGAGGCCACCAGCACGTTGAAGCGCTTGTGGTAGAAATCGCTCATCACCTGTTCCAGCTCGCGCTCGCGCATCTGCCCGTGGCCGATACCGATGCGCGCCTCGGGCACCAGTTCGGCAAGCTCGGCGGCGCATTTCTCGATGGTTTTCACATCGTTGTGCAGGTAGTACACCTGGCCACCACGCAGCAGCTCACGCAGCAGCGCCTCCTTGACCGTGCTCTTGTTCTGCTCCATGACGAAGGTGCGTACCGACAGGCGGCGCGCCGGTGGCGTGGCGATGATCGACAGGTCGCGCATGCCCGCCACCGCCATGTTCAGCGTACGCGGGATCGGCGTGGCGGTGAGGGTGAGGATGTCCACTTCGCTGCGCAGGGCCTTGAGCTGTTCCTTCTGGCGCACGCCAAAGCGGTGCTCTTCGTCGATGATGGCCAGGCCCAGGTCCTTGAAGCGTACATCGTCCTGCAGCAGCTTGTGGGTGCCGATGAGGATGTCGATCTTGCCTTCGGCCAGATCGGCGGCGGCGTTGGCCACCTCCTTGGCCGACTTGAAGCGGCTCATCACCTCCACGGTCACCGGCCAGTCGGCAAAGCGGTCGCGGAAGCTGTTGTAGTGCTGCTGGGCGAGTAGGGTGGTGGGCACCAGCACGGCCACCTGGCGGCCGCTGTGTACGGCGATGAACGCTGCGCGCATGGCCACTTCGGTCTTGCCGAAGCCGACGTCGCCGCACACCAGGCGGTCCATCGGCTTGGGCGCCAGCATGTCGGCACGCACGGCTTCGATGGCAGCCTGCTGATCCGGGGTTTCCTCGAACGGGAAGCCGGCGCTGAAGGTGGCGTAGTCGGCGGACGGGTCAGCAAATGCATAGCCTTTGCGCGCGGCGCGGCGGGCATAGATATCGAGCAGTTCGGCGGCGACGTCGCGCACTTGTTCGGCGGCCTTGCGCTTGGCCTTCTGCCAGGCCTCCGAGCCCAGCCGGTGCAGCGGTGCCAGGGCATCGTCGCTCCCGGTGTAGCGAGCGATCAGGTGCAGGTTGGCCACCGGCACGTACAGCTTGGCGCCCTCGGCGTATTCCAGGGTGAGGAATTCGGCGGCCTGGCCGTCGATTTCCAGGGTGGCCAGGCCCAGGTAGCGGCCCACGCCATGGTCGATGTGCACCACCGGCGCGCCTTCGCGCAGCTCGGTCAGGTTCTTGATCACCGCGTCGTTGGCGGTTTCGCCGCGCTTGTCGCGGCGCCGGCGCTGCATGACCCGCTGGCCGAACAGCGGGCTTTCGGCGATCAGGGCCAGGCCTGGGTCGTCCAGCAGCAGGCCTTCGTCCAGTGGGGCGATGGTGATTGCCAGGCGTTCGCTGCCGGTGATGAAGTCGGCCCAGCCGTCGACGGTATGCGGGCGCAGTTTCAGCCGCTCGAGCAGCTCCAGCAGCACTTCGCGGCGGCCCGCCGATTCGGCGGTGAACAACACCCGGCCGGGGAACTGGTCGAGGAAGTTGGCCAGTTCGGCCAGGGGCTGGTTGGCCTTGGCCTCGATTGCCAGGTTGGGCAGGGGGCGTGCCGGGAAGCGCTCGCGACCCACACCCGGGTTGAGGTCTTCGGTGCTGACCACTACCCGTGGCCATTGCTTGAGCCGGGCAAAGCAGTCTTCCACCGGCAGGAACAGCTCGGCCGGCGGCAGCAGCGGCCGGCTCAGGTCGCCACGGCGGTCTTCATAACGCCCGCGCACGTCGTTCCAGAAGTGTTCGGCGGCCTGTTCCACGCCGGGCAGCGAGAACACCTGGGTGTCGGCTGGCAGGTAGTCGAACAGGGTCGAGGTTTCTTCGAAGAACAACGGCAGGTAGTACTCGATGCCGGCGGGGATGATGCCGCTGGCCAGGTCCTGGAAGATCGCGCTGCGGCGGAAGTCGACATCGAAGCGCTCGCGGAAGCGCGCCTTGAAGCGGGTCACTTCCTCTTTCTGCATCGGGAACTCGCGCGCCGGCAGCAGGCGCACCGAATCCACCTTGTCGATCGAGCGCTGGGTCTCGGGGTCGAAGGTGCGCAGCGTCTCGATCTCGTCATCGAACAGGTCGATACGGTAGGGCAGCTTGCTGCCCATCGGGAACAGGTCGATCAACGCGCCGCGCACGGCGAACTCGCCATGCTCGTAGACGGTGTCGACGCAGCGATAGCCACTGGCCTCCAGGCGCAGGCGCATCTGCTCCACGTCGATGGTCTGGCCCACGTCCAGCACCAGGCTGCTGCCCAGCAGGAAGCGGGTCGGCGCCAGGCGGTGCAGGGCGGTGGTGACCGGCACCACCAGGATGCCGTGGCTCAGCTCGGGCAGGCGGTAGAGGCTGGCGATGCGCTGGGAAATGATGTCCTGGTGCGGCGAGAACAGGTCGTAGGGCAGGGTTTCCCAATCAGGGAACGGCAGCACCGGCAGGTCCGGGGCAAAGAAGCGAAGTTCCTGTTCCAGACGATCGGCAGCCTGGCTGTCGGCAGTCAGCAGCAAAGTGAAGCGGCCCGCGCTGCTGGCGGCCTCGGCGATGGCCAGGCTGAGGGCGGCACCGGGTAGATTGCCCCAGGTTTGTTTGCCGGCCGTGGCCGACATTTGCGGTAGGCGCAGAACTGACACGGGAGATTGCACTCCAAGCGTTGCGGCAAAGAGATCGATTGTACCGGTGACGGTGCCGGCTGTCAGGTTCGAAAGGGCATGAACGCTGGCTTGCGTGGCCGCGACAGGCACTCATTGCCCGCAACGCGTTGGGGCGTCATAATGTAGCCCCTTTTTTCTGTCCCTACATGTGGAAGGTTCCCGTGACTCAGAAGCCCGACCAGTGTCTTGGTGAGTGGATCGATCGTGAAGCCCTGGCTGAAGCGATGATCCCGCTTATCGGTCAGCTCTACCGCAACAACAACGTGGTGAGCTCGATTTATGGCCGTAGCCTGATCAACCGTTCGGTTATCTCGATCCTCAAGGCGCACCGCTTTGCGCGTCATCGTCAAGCCGACGAAACCGAACTGTCCGTCCACGAGACATTCCCCCTGCTCAAGGCCATGAGCGAGCTGAAACTGGGCGCCGCTTCGGTCGACCTGGGCAAGCTGGCCAACAAGTTCAAGCAGGAAGGCAATGGCCGCACTGCCGAGCAGTTCGTCCGTGAAGAACTGGCCGAGGTGGTTGGTCAGCAGAACGCTTCGGCGCGCAAAGGCACCGACGTTGTCCTGTACGGCTTCGGCCGCATCGGCCGCCTGCTGGCGCGCATCCTGATCGAGAAGACCGGTGGCGGCGACGGCCTGCGCCTGCGCGCCATCGTCGTGCGCAAGGGCGCCGAGAACGACCTGGTCAAGCGTGCCAGCCTGCTGCGCCGTGACTCGGTGCACGGCCCGTTCGATGGCACCATCACCATCGACGAAGCCAACAACACCATCACCGCCAACGGCAACCTGATCCAGGTTATCTACGCCAAGAGCCCGAGCGAAGTCGACTACACCCAGTACGGCATCGAAAACGCGCTGATCGTCGACAACACCGGCGTATGGCGTGATGCCGACGGCCTGGGTCAGCACCTGGCCTGCCCGGGCGCTGCCCGCGTGATCCTCACCGCACCTGGCAAGGGCGCGCTGAAGAACATCGTGCACGGCATCAACCACGGTGACATCGCTGCCGATGACAAGATCATCTCGGCCGCTTCCTGCACCACCAACGCCATCGTGCCGGTGCTCAAGGCCATCAACGACCAGTACGGCATCGTCAACGGCCACGTCGAAACCGTTCACTCGTTCACCAACGACCAGAACCTGATCGACAACTTCCACAAGGGCAGCCGCCGCGGCCGCGCCGCGCCGCTGAACATGGTCATCACCGAAACCGGCGCCGCCACTGCTGCCGCCAAGGCACTGCCAGTGCTGAAGGGCAAGCTGACCGGCAACGCCATTCGCGTACCGACGCCGAACGTTTCGATGGCCATCCTCAACCTGAACCTCGAGAAGGCCACCAGCCGCGACGAGATCAACGAGTACCTGCGCCAGACCGCCATGCACTCGGAACTGCACAAGCAGATCGATTACGTCAGCTCGCAGGAAGTGGTTTCGACCGACTTCGTCGGTTCGCGCCACGCCGGTGTGGTTGACGCCGAGGCGACCATCTGCAATGACAACCGCGTTGTTCTGTACGTCTGGTACGACAACGAATTCGGTTACAGCTGCCAGGTGGTTCGTGTGATGGAAGAGATGGCCGGTGTGAACCCGCCAGCGTTTCCGCACTGATACGCTTGTAAGGCAATGAAAAAACGGGAACCTTCGGGTTCCCGTTTTTTTTTCGCCTGATTAACTGATCGGGCATTTACTGTGCCTGTACTGGCCCTTTCGCGGGCACGCCCGCTCCCACAGGGATATCACAGGGCTGGAGGGCAGTGGGGTACCTGTGGGAGCGGGCGTGCCCGCGAAAGGGCCAGTACAGACATTCGAGATCTCGATAATTGCGCGCATTTCTTTGTTTCTTGCTCATGCTGCTCACCGCCTGCAACCAGGGCCCCACCCTGGAGCGCCTGGGCGGCCCGACCATGGGCAGCAGCTACAGCATCCAGTACGTGCGCGAACCCGGCGGCCCGGCGCCGGTTCAGGTGCAGGCGGCAGTGGAAACCATTCTGCACGACATCGACCAGCACTACTCGACCTACCGCGGCGACTCCACCATCAGCCGTTTCAACCAGTTGCCCGCCAACCAGTGCCTGGTGCTGCCGGCCGACATGCTCGAACTGGTCAGCCTTGGTCAGCACCTGGCCGAGCAGAGCGGCGGCGCCTTCGACCTTACCGTCGAACCCTTGCTCGACCTGTGGGGCTTCGGCCCCCAGGCCCGTCACGAACAGGTGCCCGACCCGTCGGCCCTGGCCCAGGTGCGCCAGCGCGTGGGCTACCGGCACTTGCACATCGACGGCCAGGCCCTGTGCAAGGACGCCCCGGTGCAGCTCGACTTCAACAGCATCGCCGCCGGGCATGCCGTCGACCTGATCGCCGCGCGCCTGCAGGCCATGGGCGTGGCCAACTTTGTCGCCGAAGCCACCGGCGAGCTCAAGGCCACCGGCCGCAAACCGGATGGCAGCCCCTGGCGCATCGCCCTGGAGCTACCCCGCGAAGATCGCCAGATAGCCCGCCAGATCATCCCGGTCAATGGCCTTTCGGTATCGACCTCGGGTGACTATCGGCACTATTTCGAGGAGAATGGCCGGCGCTATTCGCACACCTTCGATGCCCGCCTCGGGCGCCCGGTGCAGCACGACCTGGCCGCAGTCACCGTGCTCGATGCCTCGGCGCTGCAGGCCGACGGCTATTCGACGCTGCTGTTGATCCTGGGCCCGGAACGTGGCTGGGATTTTGCCGTGGCGCATGGCCTTGCCGCGGTATTGGTGACTCGGGCCGAGGGTGGCTTCGTCTCCCGAGCTACGCCCGCATTCGAACGGGCAGTGAAAGGCGAGTGAAAGCACAAGCAGGGATGATCGCCGCCAGGGAATGGTTCACACATGTAGTGCGGGCGAAATTGGCCTACGACGCGACCAAGGGTTAATGTGCGCGGCGTTCACGCTTGATTAGACTGCACCCGAATTTTCTCATGGCGCCCCGGCGGCATGATCGCGCCCCGCGAGCGACCGTAGCTTGCGGGCCAGTTCTGAAGGAGTACGCATGGCTGTCTACAACTACGACGTAGTGGTGCTGGGTTCCGGCCCGGCCGGAGAAGGTGCGGCAATGAACGCCGCCAAAGCAGGGCGCAAGGTGGCGATGGTCGATAGCCGTCGCCAGGTCGGGGGCAACTGCACCCACCTGGGCACCATCCCGTCCAAGGCACTGCGTCACTCGGTGCGGCAGATCATGCAGTTCAACACCAACCCGATGTTCCGTGCCATCGGTGAGCCGCGCTGGTTCTCGTTCCCCGACGTGCTGAAAAGCGCCGAGAAGGTCATCGCCAAGCAGGTAGCGTCGCGCACCGGCTACTACGCACGTAACCGCGTGGATGTGTTCTTCGGCACCGGCAGCTTCGCCGACGAGCAGACCGTCGAAGTGGTCTGCCCGAACGGTGTGGTGGAAAAGCTCAACGCCAAGCACATCATCATCGCCACCGGCTCGCGCCCGTACCGCCCGGCCGATATCGACTTCCACCACCCGCGCGTCTACGACAGCGACACCATCCTCAGCCTCAGCCACACCCCACGCAAGCTGATCGTGTACGGAGCCGGCGTGATCGGTTGCGAATACGCCTCGATCTTCAGCGGCCTGGGTGTATTGGTAGAGCTGGTAGACAACCGTGGCCAGTTGCTGAGCTTCCTCGACTCGGAAATTTCCCAGGCGCTGAGCTACCACTTCAGCAACAACAACATCACCGTGCGCCACAACGAAGAGTATGAGCGCGTCGAAGGCCTGGACAACGGGGTGATCCTGCACCTGAAGTCGGGCAAGAAGATCAAGGCCGACGCCTTGCTGTGGTGCAACGGCCGCACCGGCAACACTGACAAGCTGGGCCTGGAAAACATCGGCATCAAGGTCAACAGCCGCGGCCAGATCGAGGTCGACGAGGCCTACCGCACCAGCGTGCCGAACATCTACGGTGCCGGCGACGTGATCGGCTGGCCAAGCCTGGCCAGCGCTGCCCATGACCAGGGCCGTTCGGCAGCTGGCAGCATCGTGGACAATGGCAGTTGGCGCTTCGTCAATGATGTGCCGACCGGTATCTATACCATTCCGGAGATCAGCTCGATCGGCAAGAACGAGCAGGAACTGACCCAGGCCAAGGTGCCGTACGAAGTGGGCAAAGCCTTCTTCAAGAGCATGGCTCGTGCACAGATCGCCGGCGAGCCGCAAGGCATGCTGAAGATCCTGTTCCACCGCGAAACACTGGAGGTGCTGGGCGTACACTGCTTCGGCTACCAGGCTTCGGAAATCGTCCATATCGGCCAGGCCGTGATGAACCAGCCGGGCGAGCTGAACAACCTGAAGTATTTCGTCAACACCACATTCAACTACCCGACCATGGCCGAAGCCTATCGGGTAGCTGCCTACGATGGCCTGAACCGGCTTTTTTGAGTGGCTCCGACCGGTGGCCTGAGCCGGTCGGAGAGACCGATTTCAACCCTGCCCGAGGGTGGTCCTGGCCAAACCGGGAAAGTCTGTAATCAGGCTGTCCACACCGAAGTCAGCGAGCCGGCGCATCAGTGCCGGTTCGTTGACCGTCCACACCGACACGTGCAAACCCTGGGCCTGGGCTTTCAGCAGGCGCTCGGGGGTGCACAGCGTCCAGTTCAATGCCAGCAGGTTGCAGCCGTAGTTCTGTGCCACCTTCAATGGGTCGAGCCAGGCGTATTCGGCTACCAGCCCGCGTTTGACGTCCGGCACCAGCTCCAGGGCGGCACCCAGCACTTCGCGTGAGCTGGAGGTAATGGTCACCTTGTCCAGCAGGCCGTACTGCTGGGCCAGTTCGCGGATCGCCAGCACGGTGGTCGCGGCGCGGGTACGCGAGGCGCTTTTCACTTCCAGCTGCCAATGCTCGAACGGGCACTTCTGGAACAGTTCTTCCAGCCTCGGAATCGGGCAGGGCTGGACATGGCCCGGGCCGCCTTTGCGGGCATCTATCTTGACCAGGTCTGCGGCCGGGTGCTCGACCACCTTGCCGCGTTTGCCGGTGGTGCGCTTGAGGGTCGGGTCGTGGATCACCATCAGCTCGTTGTCGGCCGACAGGTGCAGGTCCAGCTCGCAGCGGGTCACGCCATGGGCGAGGCATTGCTGGAAGCTCTTCAGGGTATTCTCGGGCGCTTCGCCCTTGGCGCCGCGGTGGCCGTAGATCAGGGTCACGTTCGTTCCTTCAAATCAGAGAAAAATGGGCTCAGGAGGCGGGGTCGTTCTGTTCCAGCTGCTGGCGCCGTTGCTGCTGCTGGCGTTGCAGGATGTAGCGGGCCAGCAATTGCCGTTGGGCGTCGGTCATGTCGGTGAATTCGGTGCCGACCTCGAAGCCGCCCTCCGGGCGCGGGTCGCAATGGGTGACCTTGCCGCGCAGCAGCAGGCCGTGGGCGCGCGGCATCAGCACCATCTTCACCTTCACCCGGGTGCCGGGGGCAACCGCTGAGGCTTGTGCGAACTCGATGCCGCCTTCGGAAATGACCACCGGCTGGGGCTGGCCAACTTCGCCGAGCAGGGTCTGGGCAACTACTGCGCTAAGCAGGTCGAGACGTTTGTTCTGCGCGCGCAGGAAAGCGGCGAGGGTGCGGTCCTTCTCACTCAGCTGGCGCAGCAGGTGCTGCGACTCGAAGTCGGACAGGTGCAGCTCGCTGAGCAGGTTGAACAGAGGCGAATCATCTTGCAACACATCTGGGTCAAGGGCTTCGGCCGCGCTGAGGGGGCTGATTTGAAGTGCGATCCGATCTTCGATGCGGTAGTATTCGCGGCGATCTTCTTCGTCTAATGTCGTCATGGCGAACCCAAGGTAGCGGCGGTGTTCCGAGTGTAAAGCCGCCGTAGGCGCCTCGCCACAAGGACGTTCCCTTTCATCCGAACAAGCCCCGACATGTTCAGACCTCTTTTCGCATTCATCGGCACGCGTTATACCCGTGCCAAACGTCGCAATCACTTCGTCTCGTTCATTTCCCTGACCTCGATGATCGGCCTCGCCCTGGGCGTGGTGGTGATGATCGTGGTGCTCTCGGTCATGAACGGTTTCGACCACGAGATGCGTACCCGCGTGTTGGGCATGATCCCCCATGCCACGCTGGAGAGCGGCCAGCCCATTGCCGACTGGCCGGCCCTTGCCCAACAAGTAAAGCAGAATCCGCAGGTGGTGGCGGTTGCGCCCTTCACCCAGATGCAGGGCCTGCTGACCCACGAAGGCAAGGTGCAGAAGGTGCTGCTCAACGGCATCGACCCGGCCCGCGAGCGCGAAGTGTCGATCATCGACAAGTTCGTCCTGCAAGGCCGCCTGGACCAGCTGGCGCCGGGCGAGTGGGGCATCATGATCGGCGACAAGGCCGCGGCCAAGCTGGGCGTGGGCATCGGCGACAAGCTCACCTTCGTCGCCCCCGAGGTCAGTGTGACCCCGGCCGGCATGTTCCCGCGCATGAAGCGCTTCACCGTGGTCGGTACCTTCCACGTGGGCGCGGGCGAAATCGACGGCTACCTGGGCCTGACCAACATCAGCGACCTGTCCCGGCTGCACCGCTGGAAGCCTGACCAGGTCCAGGGCCTGCGCCTGAAGTTCGACGACCTGTTCCAGGCGCCGCGGGTGGCCTGGGACATCGCCCAGCGCCTGGGTGACCAGGAGTTCTACAGCCGTGACTGGACCCGCACCCACGGCAACCTGTACCAGGCGATCCGTATGGAAAAGGCCATGATCGGCCTGCTGTTGCTGCTGATCGTGGCGGTGGCGGCGTTCAACATCATTTCCACCCTGGTGATGGTGGTCAACGACAAGCGTGGCGACATCGCCATCCTGCGTACCTTGGGCGCCACGCCTGGGCAGATCATGCTCATCTTCATGGTCCAGGGCACGGTGATCGGGGTGATCGGTACCCTGATCGGCGCCGTGGTCGGGATCGTCGCCGCGCTGAACGTCAGTGCGGTGATCGCCGGCATCGAGAAACTGATCGGGCACAAGTTCCTCAACGCCGACGTGTACTTCATCGATTACCTGCCGTCGCAGATCCAGGCCCAGGACGTATACATGGTCTGTGGTGCGGCGCTGGTCCTGAGTTTCTTCGCCACCCTGTACCCGGCCTGGCGTGCGGCCCGCACCCAGCCTGCAGAGGCGCTACGTTATGAGTGAGTCGCGCATGAGTGATAAAGCCGTTCTGAGTTGCCGCAACCTGGGCAAGTCCTACGACGAGGGCCCGGAGTCGGTGCAGGTGCTGTCCGGGCTCAACCTCGAGCTGCACGCCGGTGAGCGGGTAGCCATCGTGGGTAGCTCCGGCTCGGGCAAGAGTACCTTGCTCAACCTGTTGGGCGGCCTCGACCGGCCGACCCAGGGCAGCGTCTGGCTGGCCGGCGAGGAGCTGTCGGCACTGGGCGAGCGTGCCCGTGGCCTGTTGCGCAACCGCGAGCTGGGCTTTGTCTACCAGTTCCACCACTTGCTGCCGGAATTCACGGCCATCGAAAACGTGTGCATGCCGTTGCTGATCGGCCGCACGCCGATCCCCGAGGCCCGTGAGCGTGCCGAGGCGCTACTCAAGCGTGTTGGCCTGGCCCACCGCTTCAACCACAAGCCGGCCGAGTTGTCCGGTGGTGAGCGCCAGCGGGTGGCGATTGCCCGGGCACTGGTCAACCGCCCCGGCCTGGTAATGCTCGACGAGCCGACCGGCAACCTCGACCACCACACCGCCCAGGGCATCCAGGAGTTGATGCAGGAGCTGTCCAGTGCGTCGCGCACGGCGTTCCTGGTGGTCACCCACGACCTCAACCTGGCGCGCCAGATGGACCGTGTATTGAAGCTCGACGACGGCCACCTGGTGGCTATCTGATCGACTGCACGGGGTGGCCGGTGCCGCCCCGTTTTCCTGTTTTCATTGGGTGTTTTCGTACATGTTCAGACCCTTGCCCATCTTCATCGGCGCGCGCTATACCCGAGCCAAGCGCCGCAACCACTTCATCTCGTTCATCTCGATGACCTCGATGATCGGCCTGTCGCTGGGCGTGCTGGCGATGATCGTGGTGCTGTCGGTGATGAACGGTTTCCAGCGCGAAATGAGTTCGCGCATCCTCGGCCTGGTGCCGCATGCCGCCATCCTCGGCGTGCAGCCGCTGGACGACTGGCACAAGGTCGCCGACGCGGCCATGCGCGACCCGGCGGTGATGGCGGCAGCGCCGATTACCGAAATGGAAGGCATGCTGTCGTACAAGGGCGCGATGCAGCCGATCCAGGTCGGCGGTATCGACCCGGCCGAAGAGGGCAAGGTCTCGATCGTCGGCCAGCATATCGTCCAGGGCCGCCTGCAGGACCTGCAGCCGGGAGAATTCGGCGTGGTCATCGGTGAGCTGACTGCGCGGCGCTTCCGCCTGAATACCGGCGACAAACTGACCCTGATCGTGCCGGAAATCAGCAAGGAGCCGGGCGGCATCACCCCGCGCATGCAGCGCCTGACCGTGGTCGGTATCTTCAAGGTCGGCGCCGAGCTGGACGGCTCGCAGGCTTACATCCATGTGGACGATGCCGGCGCCATGCAGCGCTGGGCGCCGGGCCAGGTGCAGGGCGTGCGCCTGAAGCTGCACGACCTGTATGCCGCACCGCAGGTGTCCAAGGCCATCGCTGCCGGGCTGGGTGATGCCTACCGTGCCGATGACTGGTCGCATACCCAGGGCAGCCTGTTCAGCGCCATGAAGATGGAAAAGACCATGATCGGCCTGCTGTTGCTGATGATCATTGCGGTGGCAGCGTTCAACATCATCGCCACCCTGGTGATGGTGGTGAACGACAAGGGGCCGGACATCGCTATCTTGCGCACCCTGGGCGCCACGCCCGCGCAGATCATGGGCACGTTCATGGTCCAGGGCAGCCTGATCGGTATTGTCGGGACGCTGATCGGTGGCGTGCTTGGGGTGGTTGCGGCGTTCAACGTCAGCCAGATCGTCGGTTGGCTGGAGCGGGTGAGCGGGCAGCACATCTTTACTTCGGATGTGTACTTCGTCAGCAGCTTGCCGTCGCAGTTGCAGTGGGGCGATGTGGCGATCATCTGCACTGCCGGGTTGGTGATGAGCTTCCTGGCGACCATTTACCCGGCTTATCGGGCATCGCAGGTGCAGCCGGCGATTGGTCTGGCAGTTTGAGTGACTGTTGAGGGCCTCATCGCCGGCAAGCCAGCTCCCACCCCGACCGCATCGGCCTCAAGCCCTGCGCAGTCCCTGTAGGAGCCTGGCTTGCCAGCGATGAGGCCAGTACAGGCAGTACAAGACGGTCGCCCCCACAGGATTGCATCAAGCTCAAGACCTGCGCTGTACCTGTGGGAGCTGGCTTGCCGGCGATGGGCTGCAAAGCAGCCCCGATGTCACTGGTCTTCAGTGAAATCGATCACGAATCGCGTCCACCCGTCCGCACACTCCGCCCTGATGCGCCCACCATGGGCCTGCACGATCGACCGGGTAATCGCCAACCCCAACCCGGCATGCTCGCTACTGCCTTCCCGCCGCGCCGGGTCCACCCGGTAGAAGCGGTCGAACAACCGCGGTAGCGCCGCCGGCTCGATAGCCGCCCCGGTATTGGCCACGCCAATCCTCGGCCCTGGCCCCAATGTCACCTGTATCAGCCCTCCCGCCGGGGTAAAGCGCAAGGCATTGTCCAGCAAGTTGGACAGCGCCCGGCGCAGCATATGCCGGTCGCCCTGTAGCAGCGCCTCACCCTCGCGTAGCATCTGCACGCCGCTGTCCTCTGCCAGCGGCGCGTAGTACTCCAGCAGCGCATCCACCTCCTCATGCAGCACCAGCGGTGCTTGCCCCGGCACCAGCAGGCCATGGTCGGCCTTGGCCAGGAACAGCATGTCGTTGATCATCTGCGCCATCCATTGCAGTTCCTCGAGGTTGCCGTGCAGGGCTTCGCGGTACTCTTCGAGGCTGCGCGGGCGGGTGAGGGTGACCTGGGTGTGGGTCAGCAGGTTGGACAGCGGGGTGCGCAGCTCGTGGGCGATGTCGGCAGAGAATGCCGACAGGCGCTGGAAGGCATCGTCCAGGCGCTGCAGCATGGCGTTCATGGCCGTCGCCAGTTCGGCCAGCTCTTCGGGCATCTGTGCCACCGGCAGGCGGGTGGTGAGCGAGCGCGCCGATACGCTGGCAGCCACCTGGCCCATCTGCCGCAATGGGCGCAACCCGCGGCGTGCAGCCCAGGCACCGAGCAGCGCAGTGGCCAGCGCCGAAAGGCCCACCGTCAGCCAGATCAGCCGTTGCATGCCCTGCAGGAAATGCTGGTGATGAGTGATGTCGAGGTACAGGGTCAGTTGTGGCGACTGCGGGGCGCCTTGCGCCAGGTGCACGGCCAGGCTGCGGTAGTCGGTGCCTTGCGCATGCAGGGTTGCCAGCCCGTCGGGCAGCGGTGTCCGGGGCAGGCCTGTGCGGCTTTCGAACCAGGTGGCGCCGTCGCTGCCGTTGATGCGCAGGGCCAGGTCGGCCTGGTGGCCCAGTTCATCGCGCAAGGCGGGCAGGCGCGCCTGCAGCTCGGCCGGGGTGGTGATGCCGGCCAACTGGGTGCGGAACAGCGACAGGCGCGAGTCCAGCAGTTGCTGGTCCAGTTCGACGAAGTGCTGCTCGCTGGCCCGGCTGAATATCAGGCCCGCGCCGAGCGAGACAGCAGCGGTGCATGCGGCGAACAGCAGGGCCAGGCGGCTGCCGAGGGAGACCCGACGCATCACTCCGCGCGCTCTTCGAGTACATAGCCCATGCCGCGCACGGTATGGATCAGCTTGTTGGGGTGCGGGTCGTCGATCTTCAGGCGCAGGCGGCGGATCGCCACTTCGATCACATTGGTATCGCTGTCGAAATTCATGTCCCACACCTGCGAGGCGATCAGCGATTTGGGCAGCACCTCGCCCTGGCGGCGCAGCAGCAGTTCAAGCAGGGCGAACTCCTTGGCAGTCAGGTCGATGCGCTGGCCGGCGCGCTCGGCGCGGCGGCGGATCAGGTCCAGGCGCAGGTCGGCCAGCCCCAGGGTGGTGTCCTGGCTGGGGCTGGTGCCCCGGCGCAGCAGGCTGCGCACCCGCGCCAGCAGTTCGGAGAAGGCAAACGGCTTGACCAGGTAATCATCGGCGCCCAGCTCCAGGCCGTGCACCCGGTCCTCCACGGCATCGCGGGCGGTGAGAAACAGCACCGGGGTGTCCAGGCCGGCCTGGCGCACGGCCTGGAGGATCTGCCAACCGTCACGGCCGGGCAGCATCACGTCGAGAATCAGCAGGTCGTGGTCGCCGGTCAGGGCAAGGAACTGGCCGGTCTCGCCGTCAGTGGCCAGTTCGGTGGCGAAGCCGGCCTCGTTCAGGCCCTGGCTCAGGTACTGGCCGGTACGGGCCTGGTCTTCGACGATCAGCAGTTTCATTAAGCGGCAGGACTCCAGATGGCAGCGTGGGAACCTGTGGCAGCGGGCGTGCCCGCGAAGCATGCAACGCGCTGTATGGCACCGGCTTCGCCGGTGTTCGCGGGCAAGCCCGCTCCTACAGGGACCGGGTGATGCTGAGATGATACGTGACGATGCACCGGCTTGCCCCAAACTGACGAAGATGTAATCCCGCTGACTTGCGCTCCAAGGCAGGGTGCAAAACCGGTAGACTAAGGGCAATTTCGAACCTTCAGGTCAGTTTCCATGCATCCCGCTGCCGAACATTCCCCGCTGGGCAAATCCAGCGAATACATTGCCACCTATTCCCCGGAGCTGCTGTTCCCGATCCCGCGTACCGCCAAGTGGGCCGAGCTGGGCGTTACTGCCCAGACCTTGCCGTGGCAGGGTGTGGATTACTGGAACTGCTTCGAGCTGAGCTGGCTGCTGCCATCGGGCAAGCCGGTGGTGGCGATCGGCGAGTTCGCCATCCCCGCCGACTCGCCGAACATCATCGAGTCCAAGTCGTTCAAGCTGTATCTGAACTCGTTGAACCAGACGGTGTTCGCCTCGCTTGGCGAGCTGCAGGCGTGCCTGGAGAAAGACCTGTCCGCCGCCGCCGGCAAGCCGGTGGGCGTGAAAGTGCGCACCCTGGCCGAGGTCGAGGCCCAAGGCGTGGTGGCGTTGCCGGGGCAGTGCATCGATGCGCTGGACGTTGCCATCAGCAACTACGAACAGCCACAGCCAGAGCTGCTGCGCTGCAACCCGGAGCAACAGGTGGAAGAAACCCTGCACAGTCACCTGCTGAAGTCCAACTGCCCGGTCACCGGCCAGCCGGACTGGGGCAGCGTGGTGGTTGAGTACAAGGGCAGGGCGCTGGACCATGCCAGCCTGCTGACCTACCTGATCAGCTTCCGCCAGCATGCCGACTTCCACGAGCAGTGTGTGGAGCGGATCTACCTGGACTTGAAGAACCTGCTGCAGCCGGAGCATTTGACGGTGTATGCGCGCTATGTGCGCCGAGGTGGGCTGGATATCAACCCTTACCGCAGCACGGGGGCGATCAGCCCGGACAACAAGCGCCTGGTTTGGGAGGAAGAGTGGGGTTTGTTTTGTGCCCCATCGCTGAAAACCCAGCTCCCACAAGGGTCGGTGTGTCGCCGACCCTGTGGGAGCTGGCTTCCCGGCGATGGGGTGTGCAAAGCACCCCCGGCTATGTCAGATCCCCATGCTGTGCAGCGAGTTGGCAATGCTGCGCAGGGTGGCGGTGAGGTCGGGGTGGTCGGCCTCGAAGCGTTCGATCGCCAGGTTCACGCCGTCCACCAGATTATGGTCTGGCGTGGCTTCCTCAAGCTTCAGTTGCGCCTCGATCTGGCGCGCTTCTTCGTGCAGCGCGGCCAGTTCCTCGTCCGAAAGCGGCACGTTGCGGTCCAGTTGCTCGCGCAAGCTGTTCAGGCGCTCTTGCAATTCGCGGGCAGGCATTGGCAGTTCTCCATCAATGGCTTGGCAAGCCATGGACCTCAGCGAAGCGGCAAAGGTTCTGGCCTGTCTTCAGCGTAATCCACCTGCCGTTGCTTTGCATGATCCGCGTCAACGGTGCTGTATCAGGGTTTTTCGCCTTTGCGCCGGCGCTGGGCAATGTCCTGCAGACAGGTCTCCAGCGCTTCCAGGTGGTCGATCACCGAGTGCACGCCCAGGCTGAACAGTTCCAGCGTCGCCTTGCCACGGGCCAGGTCCTGCTCCTGCGGGGTCAAGGCTTGCCATTGCCGCGAGCTGCGGTCGCAGAACGGGCTGCAGGCAGCCAGCCCCACCGTCCACAGCCCCGCATTCAGACCAGATTGCAGCAGGCGTGGGTCGCCGCTGACCAGCACGCAGCCGTCCAGGCGTTCGCTGTCCAGCGTCATCAGGGCCTGCCAGCAGGCGTTCGGCGCCGGCCAGCGCACGCCGTTCACCGAATGCCCCGGCAGCCAGGCGGGCAGTACGTGCGCCAGGCGCTTGCTTTGGGGGGCGTCGAGGTCGTCCAGCCAGATGCACGGCACCTGGCGCTGGCGCAGGCTGGCGAGGGTGGCCAGCGCGCCGGGGGCGGGCGAGGGGGTGCCGTTGGCGGCTTGCACCAGGCAGCCGCGCAAGCCGAACAGCACAGCGGTGAAGGCGGGTGCATTGTCCATGGCAACTTCCCTCAAATAGTCCGCAGGCTATTCGGCGATTGTTACCGCCCTGTGACAACCGGCACCGCGCAACAGTTGTTCACAAAATATTGAGCAGCGATGTGTAAAGCTGTTTATCAGCCCACAAGCCTCTATACTGCCGCCGTACAGCAGCGCACCCGTTTGCGCTTGCGGCCGAGAAATTCGATGGAGAAACACCTATGCGTAGGATCGGTGCCAGTGTGATCGAACGAGTCACCCAGGCCTGTGTCTGCGCCAGCATGCTGCTGGCGCCCGTGGCAGCCACCCAGGCAGCCACCGAGGAAGATCCCTGGGAAGCGGTCAACCGCCCGATCTTCCGTTTCAACGATACCCTCGACACCTATGCCCTCAAGCCATTGGCCAAGGGCTACCAGGCGGTCACCCCGCAGTTCCTCGAGGATGGCATCCACAACATCTTCCGCAACCTGGGTGACGTGACCAACCTGGCCAACGACCTGCTGCAGTTCAAGCCCCATGCGGCGGGCGTGGACACTGCGCGGCTGATCGTCAACACCACCTTCGGCCTGGGCGGCTTCTTCGACGTGGGTACCAAGATGGGCCTGCAGCGCAACGACGAGGACTTCGGCCAGACCCTCGGCTACTGGGGCGTGCCGAGCGGCCCGTACGTGGTCATCCCGCTGCTGGGCCCGAGCACCGTGCGTGACGGCGTGGCCAAATACCCGGATACCTACACCAAACCCTACCGCTACATCGACCATGTGCCGACGCGCAATTCGATCTTTGCCCTCGACATCATCGACACCCGCGCCGACCTGCTGTCGGCAGAGAAGCTGATCCAGGGTGACAAGTACATCTTCATTCGCAACGCCTACCTGCAGAACCGCGAGTTCAAGGTCAAGGATGGCGAGGTCGAAGACGACTTCTGATCCTGCACGTGCTTGGTCCTGTGCAGTCCCCGTGTAGGAGCGGCATTGTGTCGCGATAGGGCCGCAAAGCGGCCCCGGCAACTCATGCGGCGAAGCTGAATCCGGGGGCTGCCGCGCAGCACATCGCGACACAAGGCCGCTCCTACAGGGGGCCAGCAGGGCCATCAATGCATCGCCACAATCCGCAACCCGAACTTCTGCTGCCCGCCCGGCTGGTCGGCAATCCACACCACTTCCGTGCTGGCGTGCAGCCCTTTCAGCGCCGGATGCTCGGACTCGATCCGTACCTCGATATGGTCCCCCACCTGGAAGCGCTGCGGTGCCTGCACCTGCATGCCGCCGCTGGACAGGTCAAGGCACACTGCCGCGATTACCTGGCCTTCGTGCAGAAGGCTGACCTCGGTGTCGATGCGCATGCGGATGAAATCGCGTTTCTCGCCGTGGCTGGAGGGCGTGTGGGGCATGCTGCATCCTTCCTATCGGGTTGCGCTGGTCGACTTTCTTATAACTCTCGGTGATTTGCCCTGTAAAGTGCGCCGGGGTCGACCCTTGCATGCTTGAAACGCCTGCCGGATGGGAGTACCGTCTGCGCCTTACAAGGTAGCTCTCGCAGTTGCCAGACAGTTGCCGGGCAGGTGTTCTTGTCCTACAACTCAAGTAGAGTGTGACCATAAAGAATTCCCGTAGCTGGCCGTCTGCCTTGCCGACACCGCTGCACCAACCTAAATCGGCGCCGTTCGCCCACATGCAGAAAACCAGTGCAACGCTGCTGATCATCGATGACGACGACGTGGTCCGTGCAAGCCTCGCCGCCTATCTTGAAGACAGTGGCTT
Organism: Pseudomonas sp. S1(2024); assembly: GCF_046557535.1. NCBI lineage: Bacteria > Pseudomonadati > Pseudomonadota > Gammaproteobacteria > Pseudomonadales > Pseudomonadaceae > Pseudomonas > Pseudomonas sp. S1(2024). Next base: position 4,996 of record NZ_JBKGFP010000064.1, on the reverse strand, counting down.
CAGCGTCCTCCAGGCCGGCAATGGCCAGCAGGGGCTTCAGGTCTTCGAAGAACACCAGCCCGACCTCGTGATCTGCGATCTGCGCATGCCGCAGATGGGCGGCCTCGAACTGATCCGCCAGGTCAGCGAGCGCGCCCCGCAGTTGCCGGTGATCGTGGTGTCCGGTGCCGGCGTCATGAGTGATGCGGTGGAAGCGTTGCGCCTGGGCGCTGCCGACTACCTGATCAAGCCGCTGGAAGACCTGGCCGTGCTCGAGCATTCGGTGCGCCGCGCCCTGGACCGCTCGCGTCTGGTGCTGGAAAACCAGCGCTACCGCGACAAGCTCGAAGCCGCTAATCGCGAACTGGAAGCCAGCCTGCACCTGCTGCAGGAGGACCAGACCGCCGGTCGCCAGGTGCAGATGAACATGCTGCCGGAAAGCCCTTGGGTGGCCGGCGAGTTCGCCTTCGAGCACCAAATCATCCCGTCGCTGTACCTGTCGGGTGATTTTGCCGATTACTTCCGGGTGGACGAACGGCGCATCGCTTTCTATCTCGCCGACGTCTCCGGGCATGGCGCATCGTCAGCGTTCGTCACCGTGCTGCTGAAGTTCATGACCACACGGCTGTTGTTCGAATTCAAGCGCGGCAGCAAAATGCGCGAGTTCAAACCCTCGCAGGTGCTCAGCCACATCAACCGCGGGCTGATCAACTGCAAGCTGGGCAAGCACGTGACCATGGTTGGCGGGGTGATCGATGAAGACACCGGCCTGCTGACCTACGCCGTTGGCGGCCATCTGCCGCTGCCGGTGCTGCACACCCCCGAGCACACCCGCTACCTGGAAGGCCGCGGCCTGCCGGTGGGGCTGTTCGACGAGGCTACCTACCAGGACCTGGTAGTGGAGCTGCCGCCGCAGTTCAGCCTCAGCCTGATGTCCGATGGCATTCTGGACCTTTTGCCGGGTGACACGCTCAAAGATAAAGAAACCGCCCTGCCGGAAATCGTCAGGGCAGCAGGTGGCAGCCTGGATGGGCTGCGTCAACGATTCGGATTGGCTACGCTTGGGGAGATGCCGGATGATATCGCCCTATTGGTGTTGAGCAGGAACCTTCAATGAGTACCGGTAGAATCCAGTTCGCCGAGCAGAGCGGCACCTTCGTCCTGAAATTCGTCGGTGAAGTGCGCCTGACCCTGTGTTCGGCGCTGGATGCGACGATCGAGAAGATTTTCACCGCATTGAACTTCTCGGCGATTGTCATCGACCTGACCGAAACCGAGAGCATCGACAGTACCACCCTGGGCCTGCTGGCCAAGTTGTCGATCCTGTCGCGCCAGAAGGTGGGCCTGTTGCCGACCGTGGTCACCACCAACCCGGACATTTCCCGGTTGTTGCAGTCGATGGGCTTCGACCAGGTGTTCAACATCGTCGATCGGCCGATCCCGTGTCCGGAATGCCTGACCGACCTGCCATCCCAAGACCAGAATGAAGATGTGGTGCGCTCCAAGGTGCTGGAGGCGCACAAGATCCTCATGGGCCTGAACGACTCCAACCGCGAAGCCTTCCATGACCTGGTCAATGCGCTGGAGCGGACCTGATCTTCAGCCTGTACCGGCCTCTTCGCGGGTAAACTCGCTCCCACAGGTTATGCACCAGTCTTGAGTCATGCACTCTACCTGTAGGAGCGGTTTACCCGCGAAGAGGCCGGCAAGGCCAACACAAGCATTGCCTGCCTGATCATCCTCGCCGCGCAAACTCGGTAGCCTCACCCCCACCCGCATCCAGCTGATACACCCGCGCCGGCCGCCCCTGTTCATCGAAGAACACCTGCCCCAACCCCGCACCATTCCACAACCGCTCGCCAGCCTTGCTATGGCTGGGCGTACGCGGCACCACCTCCATTTCCCGTCGCTTGGTAAACCAGTTGAGCGGCGAGCGTGGCGCATACAGCCAGCGGTTGAGCCGGTCGAGCACATCCAGCAGGCGCCGCGGGAATTCGTTCTTGATCCCGCTGCTGGTCACCTGCCACAAGTGCGGGCTGCGCTGGCGGTGGCGGATCAGCACTTCATAGACGAACGAGTAATGCACATCGCCGGACAGCACCACGTAGTGCCCCGGCGTGCGCGAGTGGCGGAAGATGTTGAGGATGACCTGCGCTGCGCCGCGGTGGGCCATCCAGTTCTCGGCATCCACCAGCAGCGGGTAGCCCAGCCAGCTGAACAGCTTCTGCACCGTCTCGATCAGCTTCACGCCAAAAATCGGCGCAGGTGACACGATGATCGCCGACGGGTGGCCCAGCAGTGCTTGCTGCAACTCGCTCAGCGCCTCCCAGTCGAGCAGCCCGGACGGCTTGGCCAGGCTGCTTTCGCTACGCCAGCGGCGGGTGCGGGTGTCCAGCACCAGCAAGGGTGGGTTGGTGGGCAGGCTGAACTGCCAGCCCTGGAAGCGCAGCAGTGCGCCGATCAGCTCATCCTGGGTCTGGCTGTTCAACGCCTGGCATTGCCCGACCAGTGGCTTGCAACCCTGCGGGTCGTTACCCCAGGCCTGGCACAGCAGGTAGCCGAGCAGGGCATTGCCGATGATCCGCCGCGAGAAGGGGTGGCCGTAGGCGGTTTCTTCCCATAGCGCCGATAGGTTCCAGTCGTCGGTGATGTCGTGGTCGTCGAAGATCATCAGGCACGGCAGGTGGGCCATCACCCGCGCTACCTGGCCGAGGTTGTCGGCAAACGCCTGGATCAGCGGCAGCTCCTGGCGGTAACGTGCCTGGCGCGGTGCGGTGAGCCCGCCGGGCATGTCCAGGTTCACCAGCTGCCAGGGCACCGGTGACCACACCAGCAGGTACATGGCCATCACCTCGGCGAAGGTCACCAGGTGGTTGTCGGCGTTGCTGGACGAGAATATCGGCTTGCGCTTGCCGCCGAAAAAGCGCTCGCGCAGGGTTTCGTTGCGTTCCTGCGCTGGCAACAGGTCGGCGCGATGATAATAGCAGGCCGGGTGCTGGTACAGCGCCTGGCTGTCGGGCACCACCGCGCCCTCCAGTTGCTCGTCGAACAGGCCCAGGCGCGCAATCAGGCTGTGGATGGCGCGCAGCATCGGGCCGGCGACGTCGTCGGCATAGACCTGGTCGCCGGTCATCAGCAGCACGGCGGGGCGTTCCGCGGGGCTTTCGCAGGCCTCCAGCAGGCGGTCGGCGCAGAGTAGGCCATCGGCGGCCGGAAAATGCGGCTTGCGGCAGGAACCGTGCAGCAGGTGGTCGAGCCGATCACGCAGTACCAGGCTTGGGCGCCGGGCGCCGGGGTAGAGCAGGTGCGGCGCCCAGCCTGCGATGCCCTGGCCGTTGATGAGCAGGTCATAGTCGAGCAGCTGGTTGCAGGGCAGCGGCTGGGCGAAGTGGATGTCCAGCAGATGGATGAAGGCGTGCTGGCCCACCGCGACCACCTGGCAATCGACTTGGGCCTCGCCTGCCGGGAAGATGAATTCGGCTTGCAGCGGTTGCGTGGCGACCAGCCAGATGGCCAGGCGCTGGGGTTCCAGGCGGCGCAGTACCGGGCCGGCGAGTACGAGGGGCAATGGGGTAGAGGGGAGGTCATCAACAGTTCTGGGGGCTAATGCGGCCCATCCCCGGCAAGCCAGCTCCCACAGATACAGCGCTGATCTCGAAGGCTGTGCAGTAACTGTGGGAGCTGGCTTGCCGGCGATAGGTCCATTGAATTCAACAAACTGCTAAAGCCCGGCACTTGATGGGGGCCAGACGAAAAACGGGCGGAAAATGCTGAACACTTCCCGCCCGTCAGGCAATCCCGAAATGTATCAGGCCTTTTCAGCCATCAACTTCTCCAGCTTCTCCTGGTCCCGCGCGAACTGGCGAATGCCCTCGGCCAGTTTTTCGGTACCCATGGCATCTTCGTTCATCGCCCAGCGGAACTGGCTTTCGTTCAGCTGTTGCTTGGGCTCGCCGGCATTGCCCGGCTTAAGCACCTGTGGCAGGTCGCCCTGGTCATCGCTGAGTTGCTGCAGCAGTTCCGGGCTGATGGTCAGGCGGTCGCAGCCGGCCAGCTGTTCGATCTGGCCGATATTGCGGAAGCTGGCGCCCATCACCACGGTGCCGTAGCCGTTGGCCTTATAGTAGTTGTAGATGCGAGTGACCGACTGCACGCCCGGATCTTCGGCGCCCACGTATTCCTGGCCGGTGCTCTTCTTGTACCAGTCGTAGATACGGCCCACGAACGGCGAAATCAGGAACACCCCGGCATCGGCGCAGGCCTGGGCCTGGGCGAAGGAGAACAGCAGGGTGAGGTTGGTCTGGATACCTTCCTTCTCCAGCTTCTCGGCGGCGCGAATGCCTTCCCAGGTGGAGGCCAGCTTGATCAGCACACGGTCGCGGCCAACGCCGGCGGCTTCGTACAGATCGATCAGCTTGCGCGCCTTGGCCAGCAGCGCGGGTTCATCGAACGACAGGCGGGCATCGACCTCGGTGGAGATACGACCCGGGATGACCTTGAGGATGCCCGAACCCACGGCCACCGCGAACTTGTCGCAGGCCAGGTCGACATTACCCTTGGCATCGGCCTTCACCTGCTTGAGCAGCTCGGCGTAACCTGGGATGGCCGCAGCCTTGAGCAGCAGCGACGGGTTGGTGGTGGCATCGACCGGTTTCAGGCGGGTGATGGCGTCCAGGTCCCCGGTGTCGGCGACCACGGTGGTGAACTGCTTGAGTTGTTCCAGCTTGGAGGTCATGGGCGTGCTCTGTCCTGTGCAATGACTCGACATTACCCGAGCCCCGACGGCCACTCAAGGGCTCGCGAAGCGCGGTGCGAAAGGTGAGGATTCGAGTCGCAAGCGGCCCCTAGGTTCCGCATGCACAAAAACGGCGATCACCCAGCCCTTGGGTTGCGCTGTCATGAAGAGGACTAGGTTCGTAAGCGCGACGCGGCTTCTGTGGGAGCGGGCGTGCCCGCGAAGAATCCAACACGGTGCATGGCACCGGCTGCGCCTTTGTTTGCAGGGAAGAGCGATCCC
>NZ_JBKGFP010000063.1:0-42863 GCF_046557535.1 Pseudomonas sp. S1(2024) | reverse complement strand
GGGGGCTTTGCCGGCGAGGACTCCATTTTTGGTTTTGCCCTTTTTTTTTCTTTTTTCCTCGGCCCCCCCCGCTCCCACAGATACTGCGGCGCTTGTCAGGTTACCGCCCCTGCAACAGCTCCACCGCCTGGTCGAACACCGCCAGCGGCTCCGCCGCCTTGTGAATATCCGCCGACAGCAGCTGGCGGAAGCGCCGCGCCCCCTTGAACCCTTGGGCCAGCCCCAGGATATGCCGGGTAACGTGGTGCATCGCGCCACCACTTTCCATGTGCGCGACGATATAAGGACGCAACTGCGCCAGCGCCTCGCTGCGGCTGACCACTACCGCCTCGCTGCCGAACAGCTGCTGGTCCACCTCGGCCAGCAGGTAAGGGTTGTGGTACGCCTCACGTCCCAGCATCACCCCATCGAAGGTTTCAAGGTGTGCCTGGCACTCGGCCAGGGTCTTTATCCCGCCGTTGAGCACGATCTCCAGGTCCGGGAAGTCCGCCTTCAACTGCGCCGCCACGTCATAGCGCAGCGGCGGAATCTCACGGTTCTCCTTCGGCGACAAACCTTCCAGGATCGCGATGCGCGCATGCACGGTAAAGCTCCGGCAACCTGCCTCGCGCACCTGGCCGACGAAGTCGCACAGCTCGGCGTAGCTGTCGCGGCCATTGATGCCGATGCGGTGCTTGACCGTCACCGGGGTAGACACCGCATCGCGCATGGCTTTCACGCAATCGGCCACCAGCGCCGGGTGGGCCATCAGGCAGGCGCCGATCATGTTGTTCTGCACCCGGTCACTCGGGCAGCCGACGTTGAGGTTGACCTCATCGTAGCCAGCCTCCTCGGCCAGGCGGGCGCAGTCGGCCAGGTCGGCCGGCACACTGCCGCCCAGTTGCAGGGCCAGCGGGTGCTCGGAGACGTCGTGGCGCAGGAAACGGTGGGCGTCGTTGTGCAGCAGGGCACCGGTGGTGACCATTTCGGTGTACAGCAGGGTGTTTTTGGAAAGCAGGCGCAGGAAGAAGCGGCAGTGGCGGTCTGTCCAGTCCATCATCGGTGCAACGCTGAAGCGGCGAGAGGGCTCAGGGCGCGTGGTTTGTGGCTTTGAAGCTGATTCTAGGGGCATTCTGGTCTACGCATTTTTGTGCCGTTTTTGGGGGTTTTTGGGCGTTTTTGGTGTGACAGTGGTACGATGTACCACCGCCAATCACGCTTGTACCACCGAAAATCATGGCAACGATCAGAGCAAGGAAAAAGGCCGATGGGACGGTCAGCTACACCGTCCAGATCCGCCTCAAGAAAAAGGGTGTCATAGTTTACCAAGAAGCCCAGACATTCGCCCGCAAGCAGGCTGCTCAAGCCTGGGCGAAGCGACGAGAGACCGAATTGGCGGTACCTGGTGCGATTGAGAGGGCCAGCCGCAAGGGGCACACGGTCAAGGAGATGATCGAGCGCTACCTGATCGAGGCGGAGAAAGCCCGGCCTCTCGGTGAAACCAAGCGACTGACTCTCAATGCCATCAAGAAAAGTTACTTGGGGGAGAAGATCGACTCCGATATCAGCCAGCAGGTCCTGGTGGATTATGCGCTTTGGCGCATGGGGCCAGAGGGTGGCTCCGTAAAGCCTCAGACTGCCGGCAATGATTTGGCTCACCTGGGTTCGGTGTTGTCCTTGGCCAGGGCGGCTTGGGGGTACGAGATCAATCCGTTAGCAATGCCTGATGCTCGTTTGGTCCTGAAAAAGTTCGGTTACAACATGAGGAGTCGCGAGCGAGATCGCAGGCCTACATTGGATGAGCTCGACAAAGTGATGGAGCACTTCTTCGAGACGCTGCAGCGCAGGCCGTCAGTCATCCACATGCCCAAGGTGGTGGCGTTCGCGATCTTTTCGACAAGACGAATGGACGAAATCACCCGAATTCTCTGGGACGATCTGGATGAGCACCGAAAAGCAGTAAAAGTGCGGGATATGAAAAACCCCGGTCAGAAGCTAGGTAATGATGTCTGGTGTCATTTACCTGATGAGGCATGGCAGATTGTGCAGAGCATGCCGAGGGAGTGTCCGGAGATATTCCCCTACAACACTGACTCGGTCGGTACTGCTTGGGCTAAAGCGTGCAAGATGAAAGGTATCGAGGACTTGCACTTTCACGATCTGCGCCACGAAGGTGTGAGCCGGCTGTTTGAGATGGATTGGGATATACCCAGAGTTTCGAGTGTATCCGGCCATCGCGATTGGAACTCGATGCGGCGTTATACCCATTTGCGCGGTCGAGGAGACGGGTATAAGGGTTGGAAGTGGTTGGACCAGATTATCCAGGCGCCGGTGAAGCTCGGCGCCCGGGTAGGCTAGTTAGCTTGCGCGTAGAGGTTTGTTCAGCTGCGCGCATTCGAGGCGCGCAGCTTCTCTCTGACGGTCGAGGTACAGGGCCAGATCAGCGATATGTATGCCCCTGGCGCTTTTCTGACTAGCTTCGAGCCTGGTTATTGGAAGCTGGATTTGTCCGGCCAGTACCTTCCGTTGAAACATATCCGGTGTCAGGTGCGTGAAATAGTCGGAGCAAATCTGCTCTATTGAGATGATGGCTTTGCCGTTGTATTGCGCCATCAGAACAAAAGCGGTGTTCATGCACTTCTCCCCAGTGCTCGTTTGGCGGCCACATTGGCCATGTAGGCTGCCCATTTATCGCCCTCGCGCAGTTGGCGGATCCGACTGCATTTCGAGTGTCGTCTGGTCGACCTACCTTTGCCGTAGACATCGCAGATGGCGGGCAGGTCGAGACTGTGCGAGGCCATTGTTGGGCGGATCCGTGGGGGAGTTTGGTTAGCCATGCGCAACCTCCTGGGCCTGCTGTCGATCAAGGGCTCCAATTCAGCCAGGATCAATGCTCCCGATTTGATGAGCATTTGCCGCTGAGATTGGGGCTTCCACGTTTCTGGAGCCCATGGCCATAGTGCTGGGATATGCGTGCATTGGGCATACGGTAGGTTCCAAGTGCGAGCCCAGGCGGCGTAGACGCTGGCCGCATCAGCTAGCTGTCCTGTTGTGTACTGGTCATCTTGTTCCGCTGTATAGCCCTCAACCATGATCTGACGAATCCTCTCGGTCAGGACTTCCCGGGCGGCGGAGTAGCTCTCGCGCTCACCTTTCGGAAGAGTAATGTTGAGGTCGGGCTTGCTGCCCTCCGCCTGATTCAGGTTGTGTACGCCCGCCGCACCGGTAAAGGGCATGCCGGAAAGCAGGGTGCTGATCTCGGGCTGGAAGCCCTCGGCGTTTATTGGGTGGTGGCGCTGGCACTCGCGTTCCTCGCCATCCACCGTGCCTGCTTTGTAGCCAGCCAGGAACACCAGGTAGTCGTTGTGGGTGCGGTCGTCGACGAAGCCGGAGCTGTCCTTTTCCAGCTCGAGCTGGGACAGGCCGAGGGGGTTGAGGCTAACGAACAGGTCTCGTGGATCGATGCTCATGACTTGCGACCTCGCGTGATGATGAAGCCAGCTGCCTGGCGGGCCTTGGAGCACTGGTCGTGATTGCCCTTCACGCGAGCCTTGCCGCAGATGTCGCAGATGAACGACATGGCGGGGCGCTGCATGGGTTGCATGCCTTTCGGCGTCCGGGTAGTCGGGGTGTAGGTCTGTGTGGTGGTCACAACGAATACCTCTCATGGGCGCGGCGTGCATTCGGGCTTAGGGCCAGGCGCTCGAAGTTCTGGCTAATGTCGACGGTCGGTAATGGACCTGCCGCTGGGCGGCGGGCGGTGCTGCTGCGATACAGCTCGACTAGGGCGGCAACCAGCGTGATGGCGAGCACAAGGCTGATCAGTTGCCAGATTCGTGTTGGGTTAGGCACGGTTCCGGCCCTCGTTGATCTGGCTGATCACCTGTTTGCTAGCAAGCTCGAATAGTTCGTCAGCGGAAACCGGCGTGACGGACTGCTCGAAGTTGCGCACGGCGTCAAACCGAGTGCGATACAGCCCGGCCTGGCCGAGCCACGCGGCTGCGTTGAATTTCACGTCGGGTGCGGGATGGTCGTGTTGGCTCATGCGGCCTCCCGCTGGTACAGATCGATCAGATCCTTGGCGTTGGCGGCGATCAGATCCTCCGCCTCGTCTGGGCAAACACTGTTGCCGATCAGTCGGATCTGGTCGGTGTTGTTGATGGCGCGCCACTCCAGCTGGCCCGTGTGAGGGTTCTCAAAGAGTCCGCGATCGAGGATGTAGTCAGGGCTGAACCCTTGTGCCAGCTTCAGCTCCGGTGCCTTGAGCATGCGCAGGGTGAAGTCCACCAGAGCATACTCGCCGAGCAGCACCACATCCACTGGCCTGGGGAAGTGTTCAGGCAGGTACTTGTGCAGGAAGTGGGCGCATTTCCGGGCCCGTTCCATCAGTTTCGGCGGCAGGATGGCGGCTGGCACCTGCACGATGGTGACCAGCGCCATGCGCTCTCTCGTTGGCAGCGTGTGCATAGGCTCTTCCACACCTTGCCACTGCCCGCCCGTGCCGTAGTACTTCACAAGGTAGGCGGTGGCCAGCCGCTGATTAGTGCCTCGTCCGAGAATGGTGCTCAGTGGTGCCTTTGCAGCCCGCCCGTCACCGTTGTAGAACCCGCCGTTAGCCTGCTCAAAGTGACATGCGGCCAAAGCGTGGTGCCCGCTGCCTGTGGTCAGGGCGTTGACGGGCTGCAAAAGGCTGCTGCCGGTGCAGCCCTTGCGCAGTGTCACCATGGCGGCAGTGGCCATTGCCTGTTCGCCCCGGTTTGCTCCGGTAATGGTTCGAACTGCCTCTGTAACGGGATAGCCCGAGCGCTCGCCATGGTGGGTCAAATGCGTGAGGTGTGCTGCTGCCATGGCGAAGTGGCCACCCTTCACTTGGGCAACCTGGGTGCGCAAAGGCTCTGCAATGCTGAAGGTTCGCTGGTTGCTCGCGTTGGCGAACTCGGTGAGGCTGGCGGCAGCCAGCTGCTGATCGTTTAAGGGGATGACAAACGGTTGCTCGGCCAGCACGGTGTGCCGCCAGAATCCCTTCGCGACCCGGCGGCAGGTGTTGTCCACCAGCGGGCGCTTGCGTTCGAGAATGCTTTTGCCCAGGTCGGAGAAGTCGATGCACTCCGCCGCGGTTCGCCATGGCAGCTGATCGGCCTGGGGGTTCTCGTGTCGCTTGGGTTTGGTCCACACAATGGGACGGCCATCGGTGCGAGCGATAAGGAACAGGCGCTTGCGGATGGTCGGTGACCCAGCGTTGGACGCACGGCGTTCTTTCCATTGCACATTGCAACCCAGGCCACGCACCAGAGCTTCCATGGGAACCCACTGGCCGATGCAGTCCATGATTTCTTCCATATCGGGGTGGTCTGCAGGCAGGCCGGTGGTAAGGCAGGATATGAATGCCTTGAAGGTCCGACCCATCTCGGTCTTGAGCGGTTTACCAGCATCGTCCAGCGGCCCCCAGGCCTGGAATTCCTCGACGTTTTCCATGAGGAACAGGCGCGGGCGTGTCGCGAATACCCAGCGGACAACGACCCATGGAAGGGAGCGAACGCTTTTGCTGCGTGGCGCGCCACCTTTGGCCTTGGAGAAGTGCCGGCAGTCTGGGGAGGCCCACAGGATGCCAACCGGTTGGCCGCCGGTGGCCTCCAGTGGATCGACCTCGTAGATGTCGCTGATGTAGTGCCGGGTCTTGCGGTGGTTGGCCCGGTGCACGGCGATGGCGATGGGGTTGTGGTTGATGGCCACATCAGGGTCGCGATAGGCCCGGGCGCCGCCGCTGCTTGCTCCGCCCGCCCCAGCGAATAGGTCCACATATAGTTCGCGCTGGAAGGGGAGTGTCTGCTGCTGAGTGCCTGACACGTTGATCTGCTGGGCGGTTGTCATGCTGCAGCCCCTGCATTTGCGGCGCTGGCCGGCGTTTCACGCAGTTGAGCGTGTATGCGTTTAGCCAAGTCGCTCAGTCCTGTAGCTTGCAGACCGGCTCGTGATGCCTGCTGAGTTGCCTTCATTGCCGTAAGCGTCCGCTCGGTCAGGTTCAGGGTTTCTATGGCGCTGATGAGCAGCTCGTAGTCCGCCCTGGTCACTGCAAGCCCGGTGTAGGACATGATCCGGGCTTCGAGTTCGCGGATGCTGCTTTTGAGGTGTGCGATAGCCAGGTGATGCTTGCGCTGGTCCGCTTCGGTCTGGGCCCGGGCTTCGTCCAGGTCGTCTTGAAGGCCTTTGATCTGCAATTTCAGATCGGCTTTCAGGCGCTGTTTGCCGGCGTCCAGGCCGCGGTTGAAGGCGCGTTGGCGGGCTTTCGCGAACAGGAAAGGCAGGATGGCTAGGGTGGCCAGCAAGAGAATGCCCATGGCAAGAACTTGTTGATGCGATTGCATGTGCTGTGCTCCGAAAGAGCCCTCCGCCGTTGATGTGAGAGTCGGCGGGGGCCGTATGCCCCTGATGGCCGGGGCCGCCTGGTCAAGCTGACTGGGTTGAACGTTCGGCCTGTCGGTCGAGATAAGCGGCAAGGTTGTGGAGGTAGATCACGTGCTGTGCTTTCTTCGAGGTGTCGATTTTGCTCAGTTGAAGATCAATCCGACCTTTGTTGATCAGCTCCTTGAAACGTCTGTCGGATCCGATACACGGTCGACGAAGTGCAGTTATCCGGCCCACCTGATGAGCTGACCATTCGCGGCAAGGCCAGCGACATGCGCGGCAGCGGTAAGACCATTCGTAGCGGCAGTTGGGAGAATGTGCCGCTGTCCGAGATCGTCACTGAAATCGCCAAGCGCAATGGCTGGGAGGTGGTTTGCCCGGTCACGACGAAGGTCGAGCGGATCGATCAGCGCAACGAGTCGGACTTCAACTTCGTCACGCGCCTGGCGCGGCAGTACGACAGCACTGCCAAGGTTGCCCAGGGCAAGCTGCTGGTGATGCCCCGGCAGGGTGGGAAGAGTACTTCGGGCAAGTCACTGCAGGTCATCACCGTCAACAAGACGGACGTGTCCCGCTATCAGTTCCGGCTGAGCGACCGCAGCACGCAGAAAGCAGTGAAAACCCAGCATCAGGATCAGAAGTCCGGCGCTTTGAAGGTGGTCCAGCTCGACAACGACGAATCGCCGGATGGCCTGCCCCCAGTTCACACCGACCGGCATATCTACCCCAACGAAACTGCTGCCAGGCAGGCCGCCAAGGCGCGGCTGGCCGCGTTCAACCGCAGCACCGCCAGTGTGCGCTTGGAAATGGCGGGCCGGCACGACCTGTTCGCGGAGTGCTCGGTGAATGCCCAGGGCTTCAAGGTTGGGCTCGATGGCGAGTACCTGGTGGAAAGCGTGGAGCAAGTGTTCACGGCCAACGGGTGGACCACGACCGTGGAGTGCAACGGCGGGAAGAAGGGCAAGGCCAAGGCCTCGGGCAAGAAAAAGAAAGACGACAAGCCGCTCAAGGTTGAGCAGCTCTAACCCACATGGCCGTATACGGCCACCACTGGAGAGACCAATGGCTATCTCAGTTCAACAGTTGCAACAAATCCTCCCTAACGCCGGCCGCAAAGCCGGCGTTTTTGCTCCCGGCCTCAACGCAACCATGGGCAAGTACTCGATCATTACCCCTCGGCGTATGGCTGCGTTCCTCGCGCAAGTCGGCCATGAGTCAGGGCAGCTGCAGTATGTGCGCGAGCTCGGTAACGATGCTTATCTGGCCAAGTACGACACCGGGCGCCTGGCGGAACGCCTCGGCAACACCCCGGCGGCTGACGGTGATGGTCAGCGGTACCGTGGCCGTGGGCTTATTCAGGTCACCGGCCGCGACAACTATGAGGCCTGCAGCGAAGCGCTGTTCGGTGACAGCCGCTTGCTCAACACGCCTGACCTTCTTGAGCAGCCCGTCTATGCGTCGCTATCGGCCGGCTGGTACTGGCAGCGGGCAGGACTCAATAGCCTCGCGGACAAGGTGCTGCGGGCCGATGACTCGGTGTTCGAGCTGATCACCCGCCGTATCAATGGTGGCCTCAATGGGTTGAAAGATCGCCAGGCGCTCTACAAGCGTGCGCTTGAGGTACTGCAGTAATGCCGCTGAATTGGCGTATCGCGCTTCTGGCCGCTGCGGTCGGGCTCTATGCCGGCGGGCGTGGGGCCTGGGTGTGGCAGGCCAGCGAATACGGAAAACAGCTGGCTGAGTTGGCCGCCGGTTATGTCCAGCAGTTGGCGGACAGAGATCGGGTTCATGGTCGGGAACGTGAGGAGGCTGCAGTTGCCGCCTTGGAGCAGCTGGCAGAGCAGAAAGCTCAGCGAAAAGACCTGGAGGATCGCCTGCAGGAGCAGGGCAAAACACACTGGAAGGAGATGAACGATGCAAAACAGATTCAAGATCGCTTGCGTGACAGGCTGGCTACTGCTGACTTGCGGCTGTCAGTCCTTGTCGATGCCGAAGCCTTTGCCGCCCCGGGTTGTGACGGTGGGGTGCGAGAAGCCGCCGGCACCGGAGGCGTGGTTCATGCAACCGTTCGCGCCCGACTTGACCCAGCACATGCTCAACGAATTATCGGCATCACCGACACCGGTGACCGAGGGCTGATCGCACTACAGGCCTGCCAGGCCTACGTCCGCGAAGTCACCAAGTAGTAAAGAGGCGAGCCGGGAGGATGCGTCAACATCCAGCCCGGCCCACCGAACCCGCAGACCCTTCCTGCAAGTCCAGCCGTAGCCTCTGCCTTGTGCACAAAGCGCGGCGAGCCTAACACCTGTTTATTCATACAGTAAAGACTTGCATACCTATGACCTCTCCAATTATCCCCTGGATGGGTGGCAAACGCCGCCTGGCCGACCGCTTGATCCCTCTCTTTCCCCCTCATGAATGCTACGTCGAAGTCTTCGCCGGCGGTGCTGCGCTGTTCTTCATGCGCCCTCAGCCAGCCCCGGTGGAGGTATTGAACGATCTCAACGGTGACCTAGTCACCCTCTACCGCGTTGTGCAGAACCACCTGGAAGAGTTCGTGCGCCAGTTCAAGTGGGCGCTCAGCTCCCGGCAGATCTTCGAGTGGCAGAAGATGACGCGCCCTGAAACTCTTACCGATATTCAGCGTGCAGCTCGGTTCTTCTACCTGCAGCAGCATGCGTTCGGTGGGAAGGTAACTGGGCAGACGTTCGGTACCGCGACTACCGGGCCGGCCATCAACCTGTTGCGCATCGAAGAGAATCTGTCTGCTGCATGGCAGCGTCTCGCAGGCACCTACGTCGAGAATCTGTCTTGGCTCGACTGTGCCGAGCGCTACGATCGACCACATACGTTCTTCTACATGGACCCGCCATACTGGCAGACTGTCGGGTATGGCGTAGATTTCCCATTCGAGGAGTACGAGCGAATGGCTCACTTCATGCGCCGTTGCAAGGGCAGGGTAATGGTCAGCATCAACGATCACCCAGACATCCGACGGGTATTCGACGGTTTCCACTTCGAGTGCCTGGATATCCGCTATAGCAACACGAACCAGCGCCAGTGCAAGGCGGAGGTCACAGGCGAATTGGTGATCATGAACTGGCAACCTACTTCGCTAGGTGGCTTGTTCTGAGGTGATGCGGCAGCTTGGAGTCAAAAATACTAGTTGAGTGGACATCTAGGAAAATGTCCACTCAGTATATTATGCTTTGTCTGCTGGAGAGTTAATTGTTGTTTTTTTGCTGCGCTGCAAAGTGCACCAAGCATTTTTGGTTATTTTGAATACCGCAATTATAGCTAATGTTACAAATCCAGTGGCAACACCTATGGCGATATGAAATTTCGCGGCTAGAGAGGCAGCGATCACAGCTATAATACTTTTAGCGTTTGAGCCCGCTTCGGCTCTTTCAGGTTTGTACTTGCTCGACGATGTGCAGAAGAAATCATACACCTCGTCTACAACCGAAAGCCACAGACTATCCTCACGTTTGATGATGGATGTTTGAACTACTGCTCTTTGAGGGCTTATTTCCCCAGTAAGCATCATTCCTGCGGCGTCAAAGTCATAATCATCTTTTTCAAGAGCGGACTTTAGAAAAGATCGCAGATGATGAGGTGCAAGCTCCTCAATCGCTGTAGTAATGCTGGCTGCATCAATGTTATTCATAAATACCTTCGGCTTTCATTAGGTCAATACCATAGCTAATGCCAGTTGCAAAAGAAATATTACTGTCTTGCCCCAGTGCTATACCTCCAATGAGGGCTACCGGTTGCGTTCCGGATGGTGAGTATCGGCCTGAAATAATTCCAATAACCTTATTCGTGGTGGCGTCGATAAGAGGTCCTCCGCTATTTCCATCGTTGACAGCGGAGTCTAAAACTAAACTTCTTGCATTCCTTTCATTTGTGACCTTTGCGCTTACGATGCTCTGAGATGATTTGAGCAAGATAAGTCCACGAGCCGCGAAAGGAAAGCCGAAATAGCCAACAGTCGTACCAATTGCCGCTTCACGTTCGTCCCCAAATGCAATAGAAGGTTTGGGGCCGGTAATTTTGAAGTTAGATTCTTCCACTTTTAAGAGTGCTACGTCATTTAGTGGGTCAAACTGAGCGATAGTGGCTTTGACAAAGTGGAATTTAAGGCCTTGCAGGTGAGGGAAAGAATTCGGGTCTGGCGGAGTTGCGATGTAAATTTCCTTCGTAAGATCTAGTGCGTGCGCGCAGGTCAAAATATAGCCTTTGTTGCTGCAGATGAAGCCGGAGCACAAAAAAATAAAGCTTGGGGTTCCCGGTGTGGCGATCATTACGCTGCTTGATAAGTGTGTGGTTACTAAGTTTTTTAGCATGAAGGGTTCCGTTACATGAGTTGAGTGGAGGTGGTGAATGTTTTAATGATTTTTGCCTAAGGCGACCTCTTCAAGTATAGCGCGAACGCAGAGTCTCCGTCACCGCCGAACCTCAACAGCTACTCCTCGCTGTATCTGCGTTCAGGATTGTAACTGTTTTATCTCGGATGAGATTCAGCATGGATGTCGAGGGTCGTTAGTGCGGCAGTTACGTTTTCCTGGGTGATGACTGATCCGCGATGGCGGACCCCCAAGGGAGAACTCTTCCAGCGCGGCCCTAAGGATGGTCTAAAAAACCAGTCCTTGAAATATACACCCCAGCAACCATGCGGGTTACAGCGCGGCCGTTTCGCAAATACGGGGAATTTCAGATTTTCCCTAATAGCGAGCTGGTTCAGGAGTAACAGCTCAGGTGGGCAGCAGTGTCGAGGTTTTTTCATCCGTGAGCTTGCACCAGAGTCGATAAGTCTCAGAGCAAATTTAGGGCAGATCTTGGGGAGGTTGAAAAGAGCCATCAGGTAACGGCAGAACAGCCGTTTACTCAGTCCTGCTGCGACCTATAATGGATTTTGGTCGGGTTCAGGTCTTTACGGATCAATGGTCTATAATGTGGGCTTTCACGCCGCAGCAGGGTTCATGAAATGGCAACGGAACTTTCCGATATGATCTTGCCTGACGACCCTTTGATGCTGCAGGCTGTTGATGCAATGCGGCGGTATCATGAGGCACAAGCATCAGGCTGCTCGGAAGAGGAGGTCGAGCGTCTCCGTGTCTTGGCAGATTCGCTCTTCCAAACGATCGCTGACTTCAATCTGCAAGCTCTAGGGCATCCGTGTGGGCCTCGGCACTAGCATGAATTTTGAGATGAAATCTTATTTTACTTACACATTCATACCAATGCGTGTGCCGATGTCAGAGTACAAAAATTAACCCATACCCTCGACGTGCAAATGAGATTTCAGTCCTTTGCCTTGCTAAGTTTAAAAGTTCTATTTTGGTAATTTTGTTTGATTAAGGCATTGGAAAGTTCTGTAAATAAATATGATAGTTCCTTAAGGTTCCATTCGGTTATGTATTTTGCTTCGTCGTCGATTGCCATCCCTTTTTCTGATAGTGACGCAATTGTATTTCGTACCTTCTGGCCAAGTTCAATTTGAATTTTTTCCATGTCTCTAGTTGCTACAAGTCTGCAGCGGCTAAATGTATCTTCAAGTCGAGCAGTGCTACTATTTGCCCTAATCTCGTTTTGTGTGGTTTGAAACTTAGCGTCCCGAGCGCTGAGTTCCTCAGCAATGTTCTCGCATTCTTTGGCCAGCGCAATGTCACTTAGGTGATCTTTTTTTAGCTGTCTTTTGACTAAATATTTTTTCACATATGGCCAATCCCATGTGGAAAATATCAGGGCTCCTAATATAAAGCCTGCTGCAAATTTACCAGTGATGTGCGTCAGCGCCTCGTTAGCTCTAATGATAACTTCGTAAGTGTTTTCTGATGTGATGTTTAAATCTAAAAATTTGCCTAGCCCCCATTTCAATAGCTCTGTAAATAACGCGATGAATAAAGATATGATTAATAGAGTGGTTCGCTTCATGTTTCCCCTATTTGACGTTAATGGTTGGCGTCCATACAGCGGTTATGGCATGGGCGAGGGGCTTAAATTATTATCTTTAACTGGCGCTGCGCTTGGTTCTAGAACCCTTCCCGATAACAAGTAGAGGTTTCCAGTTTTCGTCTGCGGAAGTGTGTTTGAATTCGGCCATGATTTGTTGTTGTGTGAAGAAGTGTTCTGTCATGTATATTACAGCGTAAAACTGAGTCCAGTCTTTGCTTCCAGAATATCCGCGCATGTCCTCATATAAGCCACCAACAGCTGTTTTAACTTCGTCAGATGAGTCGGCGAACTTGTATTCGATGGCGGTTGATAGTGACTTAACACCTATGTCTGGTTTGTAGGTCTTGGTGTTTTGGATTATTGAGGTTTCTCGTACGGTGTCAGGAAATACGTGAATTAAAAGGTCATACACGCTTTTTCTTACTTGGGCCTCGTTCTGTGGCTCTATGCCTCTGTCAAATATTATTTTGGGGGTATTAAGTAGTATTCCTTCGAGAGTTGATTTCTTTTGTACTAAATCTTGGTTTAGCAGGTTTTCACCTAGAAGGGCTGAGAGGGCGTGTAGGTATTGTCTGAGATAAATTTGCGCTTGGCTATAGAAGTCGCCAAGGTAAGGGGCGACTGCAACTTCCTCAAGCTTTCCTTCAAATATGGTAAATCCAGCTTGGAATTTCGAGAGCAAGTTATTTAGAGAGAGGTGCTCCATTAGTAGGGATAGTCCGATGTAGGTTCTCTCAAGTCGCCACTTGAGCTCGGACTCTGTCATTTCATTTTCTTCGTTGTAATAGTTGTTTTCTAGGCTTAAGTGAAAGCTGAGTTGTTGTAGTTTTCCTATGGTGCTATCGATCTCTGCTAGTTCATCTGCCATTGCGGAAAGTAGCAGGTTAGGATTAAAGTTCATTTTTGGAACTCCATTTCATGTGTTTGGCTGCGATCTGGATGCAGGTTTTTAGTGCCGAATCGGGTGCTGGGATCCCCCTATGGAGGAAGGTGTCAAGCTTGAAACTAATCCCGAAATACGCTTTTTTGGATGTTAGGGTAAATGAACGGCGATTTCTAGGGCACCTTATGCGAAAACAAGCTATCGCTATTGCATGCCCGGCGCGGCCTGACGATCAGCTCGGCTGGCACACACCTCTGTTCAGAGCCAGGCCGAAGTAGGTGCGGATTCGGCTTCACAGTCCGTGAAATTTTCTGTGTATTAGCTATGCTAAAAAGGTGCCAAGCCATGATATTTCAGGTCTTGCGCGCTTTCTTCCAGCGCAATCGACATGTCTACCTCCCATTCATTACTTGATCTGCCTGGGTCATCCACTATGAACGAGTTCCTGACCCGTTCCAGAACCTGAAGATCAGTAAGTTTTTCGAGCTCGGCTGATGTGAGGTGAGGGTTATTTGCCAGTACCAGGGCACGTAGTTCTTCCATTGCGCGGTCGCGTTTCATAGACAAACTCCTTTTGCCAGCTCAAGCATTATAGCCCGGGCAGACCTCCGCCCCCTGAATCTCGATCAGTGGCTAGCTCGGTGTCCTCAGGGATGGAAACCTTGGGGCAAGCCGTACGCCAGTCCATGCCAAATCATGCCCACCCAGCCACTGATACTCAGATTAACGGCGCCCAAGTCCCTGTTGATTGGGACTTGGGCGCCTTTTTCCATTCCTACTCCAGCACAATGGGGGGGCTGCTCGCCTTGTCGCTGGATCTGTCGATCGAATCTTGCCAAGCTTCGCATTTGAAATTTAGTTTTCGAATGAGGTCAAGCATGTCGGATGGAATGAGGGTGGGCACCGCATGGGTGATCTGGGGGTTCCTCGCGCTCGGTGCTCTTGGCGGAGGCGCGTTAGTCGTGCTGGACTACGCTGGAATTCTCAGAGATGCGCCAGCTTGGGCGCAGGCCTTCGGAGGTATCGGGGCAATCCTAGTTGCCGTGTTCCTCGCACAGCGGGAGCGTGTCCACCAAAGGCGCGAAAAAGCTCGCGAGAACTATGAATACATGCAGAAAGCATTTGGAGTTGCAGTGAATGCGGATGCAGCGATCGACTCTGCAGCGCAGCACATTTTGAAAGGCGCAACCGCGGAGGTAATGCTGAAGTATCACGTCACCGTGCTGGAGATGGCGTTGGAAGACTTAAGAGGGATTGACCAAACTCGTCTCGACGATCTGACCATTGCCGACGCCTTTGTTTTGCTTAAGCGCTATGCCTACCTTAGCCGCACTGGAATCCTGTTGCAGGCTGAGACTGGGGGACGTTTCAACCTAGATGAGGTGTCTGCTTGGGGGGCGAATTCGAGTGAGCAGATTCACCGGATGACCGACGCTATGATTCATTACCTCTCTCGACATCCGAGACTAGCGTAGGAACTGACTGATCAGCTATTAAGCCAAATCAGTCGTACGAAGGCTGAAATCATCATTGGTAGTTGGTACAAATTTGGTACAAATGATTTTGGAAGGCTTTGGGAGTCACGTATTTAAAGGGTATTTGCGAACGTATGCCCAATCCATCATCGGTGCAACGCTGAAGCGACGGGAAGGCTCAGGGCGTGTGGTTGCTGGGTTAGAGCCTGGGTTTGTGGTCATATCGTTCAACGTGTCTTGTACCAAATTCAGCAATTTCGAGGGTGTTTGTAGCAAACCGAGGGCGCGACGTAGCAAAAGTCGGCGGCAGGAGATCGGTGATTGCCAGGGCAGGCGGCTAGTTTACCAAGAGAGCAGGGCATGCGTCTGGAAACAGATCGGATGGTTCTTCCGAGCGAGCGGGCATCTCAGCTGGCCGCTCCTACAGGGGCCCGCGCTGGCCGTGATCAGGGCGCGCTGGCAGCCCCGGTCAGTGGTGCGTGCTATCCACTGCGATGCTTTCGCCGGAAACCTCAAGGTACCTTGCGCTGCGGTTGGCGAGGGCATAGTGGATCAGCCCGCCCAGGCCCGCGCCGAAGAACCAGGAGAACTGCGACAGCGTATCGAACGCCGGCACCAGCGCCAGCACGATGGCGATCAGCGACGCCGGGATGAAGGCCGCTACGGCGCGCAGGTTGACCCCGCCACGATAGTGATAGGCGGCCTCGCTGCTTTCGCTATACAGCTCCGGCAGGTTCACCCGGCTGCGGCGTACCAGGTAATAGTCGGTGACGATGATCCCGTACAGTGGGCCGAGCAGGGCGCCCAGGCCGCCGAGGAAATACACGATCACGGACGGGCTGTTGTACAGGTGCCAGGGCAGGATCAGCACGGCGATACCGGCACTGAGCAATCCGGCGCGGCGGAAGTTCAGCAGGTTCGGGGCCAGGTTGGTGAGTACGTAGGCCGGGGCGACGAAGTTGGCCATGATGTTCACCGCCACGGTGACGATCAGGAAGGCCAGGCAGGCCAGCACCAGGCCGGCGGTGTTAGGGATGGCTGCAACGATCTCGGTCGGGCCCTGCACCAGTTTGCCGTCGATGCTGAACTGCGCACCGGCGAGCACCACGGCGATCAGTGCGAAACCGAGCATGTTCACCGGCAGGCCCCAGAAGTTGCCCACGCTGATGGTACGCCGGTCCGGGCAGTTGCGGGTAAAGTCGCAGAAGTTGAGGATCATGGTGCCGTACAGCGAGACCCACAGCGCGGCGGCACCCAGCACCTTCAGCCACATCGTGGAGCCGGTCGGCGCGTTGCCGCTGGACCAGGAAATCGACAGGCCGCTGCGCCAGTACATCCAGCCCGCCAGGCCTGCGAAGGCGACCAGGATGATCGGCCCGGCGAAGGATTCGTAGCGGCGCACCATCTCCATGCCATAGGCGAAGATCGCCACCTGCACGCACCAGATGCCGAGGAAGGTGATCCAGCCCAAGGTCGACAGACCGAGGATCGAGTTCTGGTCGTAGGGCTTGAGCTCGGGAGCGATGGCGGTGAGCAGCACGCGCAGCACTACCGAGGCGAGGTAGGTCTGGATGCCGAACCAGGCGATGGCGATTACCGCGCGGATCAATGCCGGGATCTGCGCACCATGGATGCCGAAGCTGATCCGGCACATGACGGGGTAGGGCAGGCCGGTCTTCTGCCCCATGTAGCCGGACAGGTTCATGAGGCCGTAGATCACCAGTGCGCCGAGCGCGAAGGCTGCGAGGATCTGGGCGCCGCTCATGCCCAGGGCGAAGAGGCCGATGGCGAAGGAATAGTTGGCGATGTTGTGCACATCGTTGGTCCACAGTGCAAACAGGCTGTAGCGGCCCCAGGTGCGATTTGCCGCGCGGGTCGGTGCAAGGTCGGCACTGTAAAGGCGCGGGCTCAACTCCAACTGAGTGGGCCCAGCCGTTTCGGCAGGGGGAACATCAAGCTGGCTGACACCGGAACGTGAAATTGACGCCATCGGGACTCCGTAACTCTTGTGTACTTTTATTTTTGGTTTTGTATACAAACAAGATTCGTACCAACCCGCCGAGCACTTGGATTTGGCGGTTCTCGGGCTTTTGTATCCTCTTTATTGGTCGCCGTCACCTCTGATGCGAGCCTGGAGATGGGAAATTTGTACACACATATTGTGCGCATTTGTTACTGGCTGCGCCAAATATGGATACTTGTTCGGCGCCGCTGCCAGGCATCGGCAGCGAGCGCCGGCTGGGTCAGAACGCGTACACCAACGTGGCCGTGGCGCTACGTGGGCTGCCGTACCAGCCACGTGAGCCGATGGCCGTGTAGTAGGTCTTGTCAAACACGTTGTCGAGGTTCAGCGAGACGCTGGTTTGCGGCGTGAAGGCATATTGCGCCATCAGGTTGACCACGCTGTAGGCACCCTGGGTGAAGGTCTCCTTGTTGGGGCCTGCGTTTTTCTCGTACTCCGATCCTTGCCAGCGCACACCGCCGCCCACTTTCAGTTGCGGCAGTGACTGCAGGCGGTAGCTGGTGAACAGTTTGAGGGTGTCGCGGGGCACCTCGGTGAGCAGGCGCTCGCCATCCGAGTTCTTGCTCACGGCATAGGTGTAGCTGGCCGATACTTGCCAGTCAGGCAGGATCTCGCCCGCCATTTCCATTTCGAAACCGCGGGTCTTGGTGCCGGACTCGGCCCGGTAGGCCTGGTTGCCGTCTGGCGCCTGGGCGTCGCCGTCCGCCACGGCCAGGTTGTCCTGGTGCACTTCGAACACGCTGAGTGCAGCAGTCAGGCGCTTGTTCCAGAACTCGCTCTTCAGGCCCAGCTCGTAGTTCACGCCCTCCAACGGGTCGATGTAGCTGCCCAATGCAGTCTGTTTGTCTTGCGGGTTGAAGATGGTGGTGTAGCTGGCATAGGCCGACCAGTTGTCATTGATGTCGTAAACCAGCCCGATGTAAGGGGTGACGACCCCGGTTTCGCTGCGCGAGGTGTGTTTGGTTTCACCGCTCGCCAACTGCTCCTCGGTTTCGTCACGTCGCCAGTCGATCACCCGCGCGCCGGTAATCAGCGACAGGTCATCGGCCAGGCTCCAGCGCACCGAGGCCACCAGGCCGTCCTGGGTTTCGTCCAGCGCATTTTCGGTCGTCTTGTTATGGATGGCATCAGGTATTGGTAACGAGCCATCCCAGTCATGGATGTTGTCGATGTCCTGCCAGGTCCACAGATGGTAGCCGTCGTTGCGGTAGTAGGCCCGGTAGTGGCTGAGCCCGACGTACGCCTGGTGCTCGCGCGACAGCACTTCGAACGGGCCCGTAGCCGACAGGTCGAACGAGGTCTGCCGAGGTTCGCCTGCCCAACGGCCAGTCCAGGTCTGGATGCCGCTGCCATCAGGTTTGACGGTGCCGCTGGCGGCGGTGGCAAATACGTCGTCATAGCTTCGGCGACTGTGCTCTGCGTTGAATTTCAGGTGCCAGCCGTTGGCCAGGTCGTGATCCAGGGTGGTGAACAGGGTCTTGGTGCGACGCTTGTGGTAGCTCCAGTCCGAGGCCGAGTTGAACGAGCGGGAAGGGCTGAAGTGACTGCCATCGGAGTTGAACATCGGGAAGCCGTGGTTACCGGCGCCGTCGTTGTCCATTTCCTGATACTCCGCCCCCACGGTTAGCATCGTGCTGTCGGTGATGTCCCATTCCAGCACCCCATAGCCCACCTGCCGTTCCAGGGACTGGCGGTCGACGTAGCTCTGGCTGTCGGTGTTCGAGGCCACGAGGCGCCCGCGTACATTGCCGCTTTCCGACAGCTTGCCAGACACGTCCAGCTCGGTGCGGTAGGTGTCCCACGAGCCTGCTTTCAGGGTCAGCTTGCGTTGCGTTTCAAAGGTCGGCTTCTTGCGGATCAGGTTGACGGTCGCACCGGGGTCACCAGTGCCGGACATCAGCCCCGTGGCCCCGCGTACCACCTCGACCCGGTCATACGACACCATGTCGGCAAGGTCGTCGCGAAAGCCAAAGCTGTCAGGTCGGTTGAGGCCGTCGACCTGGATGGTGCCGACCTCGAAACCACGTACGTAGATATGATTGGCGTCGCTGCCGGCCGGCCCCATGCTGTCGACGACCACGCCTGGGGTCTGTTCCAGTACCTGGGCAACATCGTTCAGGTTCTGGTCTTCGATCTGCTGGCGGGTCACCACGCTGATCGACTGTGGTGTCTCGCGTGCCGAGAGGCGCAGCCCGGTTGCCGTATTGGCCGAACCTGTGGTGTAGCTGCCGGTGCCCTCGGTGGTAGCACCCAGCCCTACGCTGGAGACCGTCGTTGCAGCAAGTTCCATCGTGCCATCCTGGCTCGGACGGGCCAGCATGTAGTGCTTGTCTCCCGTTTGCAGCACCTGCAGGCCACTGCCTTGCAGCAGTTGCGCGAGGCCTTGCTCTAGCTCGTAACTGCCCTGCAGTCCCTCACTGCGCAGGCCAGCGATTTCTTCGTTGCTGACGCTGACAGTCACCCCGCTTGCCAAGGCGAAATGATTGATTGCGGCCCCCAGCGGCCCCGCCGGGATGCTGTAGCTGACAGGCACGGCCCAGGCATTGGCACTGGCCAGCAGCGAGCCAGAAAGGCTTGCTACCAGTGCGGCTTGGCGAATGCTGAAGGCGGGGGGAGAAAAACAGGCGGACATCCATTGGCTCCTTTCGATGGACTATGCGGGCGCAATGATGAGAAGCGCATTGATAATGATAAAGCTTCGCATAAAGGCGGCCGGATAGTTGTCCTTCCTCCTGCAGTTGTCAATCGGTGTGTTGTGTTTTTGCGGGCGGGGGCAAGCGATTACCCGGTGCTTGAAGCACCACTTCATGCAGAAAGCCACTCGAGTAAATCAATCTGATTTACAATTGCGTCCCTTTTGCCGAGGCTGACGTTTCGTGGATGCCCTGTCGCTTGCCTATGAGCACCTGACCGATTGGGTGATCACGCCCGTTACCGACCAGTTTCTCGGCATTTTCAATTTGAACGGCCGTTTCGGGGCCTTGTTCCTTTGCATCTCCTATGGCGCAGCCTATGGTCTGTTCCGCTTCAGGAAGCGGCGCGGCCTGAGCGACGCCCAGTCGTTCTGGCAATTCATCGGCGGCGCCCGGGTACATCTGCATCCCTCGGCGCTGCTGGACTACCGCTACTACTTCGTGCGGGCCATCCTCAAGGTTGCACTGGTGCTGCCCGTCGTCCATCTGGTCGACCCTTACATCCTGCGCTCCGGCGATTACCTGGCCTTTTTCAGCAACCTCTGGGGCGCGCGCCCGCGCCTGGGCGAGAACCTTGCACTGTCCCTGCTCTACGGGTTGGGGGTGTTCCTGCTGAAGGACTTCATCCATTACTGGGCGCACCGGGCCTTTCACTCCCGCTGGCTCTGGGCCTTTCACAAGGTCCATCATTCGGCGCCCGTGCTGGTGCCGGCGACAGCGAGCCGGGTGCATTTCGTGGAAAAGATCGTCGAGAAACTGAGCACCGGCATTGGCATCGGCTTCTACGCCGGATGCTTCTGGTACCTTTGCGGCGGTGAAGTCAGCCGCTACACCCTGTTCGGCGTGACCTACCTGGTGTTCATCTTCAACAGCCTGGCGGCCAACCTGCGGCATAGCCATGTCTGGCTGTCGTTCGGCCCTCAGCTGGAACATGTGTTGAACAGCCCGGCCCAGCACCAGATCCATCACAGTGATGCCCCGCGCCATTTCAACCGGAACTTCGGCACCAACCTGTCCCTCTGGGACTGGATGTTCGGCACGCTCTATGTCACTACATCAACGCCCGAAAACATCCGCTTCGGCACCGGTGAGCAGGACCACCAGCGTTACCTGACGGTCTATAGCCTGATCGTCACGCCCTTTGTCGAAACTGGCCGTAAGGTCCTGATGAAATGCCAGCGCAAGGCTGTGCTCGGCGCGTCCGGCAGGGCGGGTCGTTAGCTGATCCCGTGTTTGTTGCGAACGACTGACCGCTCAGGCGGGGAACTGGGCTATCCAGTGCCTGGCAATCTCTTCGCGCCGGCAGACCCACACCCCGTCGTGGCCCTGCACGTAATCGAGAAAGCGCGCCAGCGCCATCGCACGACCAGGATGGCCACTGATCCGCCCATGCAGGCCCACGCTCATCATCTTCGGGTGGTGCGCGCCCTCCTGCCACAACAGGTCGAAAGCATCCTTCAGCAACCGGAA
Organism: Pseudomonas sp. S1(2024); assembly: GCF_046557535.1. NCBI lineage: Bacteria > Pseudomonadati > Pseudomonadota > Gammaproteobacteria > Pseudomonadales > Pseudomonadaceae > Pseudomonas > Pseudomonas sp. S1(2024). Next base: position 21,977 of record NZ_JBKGFP010000063.1, on the reverse strand, counting down.
GAAGTCTTCACCGCAGGCGAAGCCATTGGGCAGCAGATAGCGGGCGTCGTTGTTGACCAGTGTGTACGGAATCACCAGGTGGGCGGGCGAGCCTGGGAGCCAGTAGGGCAGATCATCGTTGTAGGCATCCGAGCTATAGAGAAACCCACCTTCCTCACGCAACAGGCGGCGGGTGTTCTGGCTGACCCTGCCTGTATACCAACCTACGGGGCGTTTACCGCAGATCTGCTCGATCACCTCGATGGTGAGGCGGATATGGCGCCGCTCCTGGTCTTCAGGCATGTCGCGATAGTCCAGCCAACGGTAGCCATGCCCGGCAATCTCATGCCCGGCAGCGCAAAGCGCATGGCCAATCGCCGGGGTCAGTTCCAGTGCTCGGCCAACGGCAAAGGCGGTCAGCAGCAGGCCCCTGGCGCCGAACAGCTCCAGAATGCGCCACACACCTGCGCGCGATCCGTATTCGTACATGCCCTCGACGCTCAGGTCCGGTTCCCCCACACGCGGCGGGCGGCCGGGTAGCTCATGGAGCCAGGCCTCCGACTGTGCGTCGCCATTGAGCATGCATGACTCCGCACCCTCTTCGATGTTGAGTACGAACTGGACCGCGACGCGCGCCCCACCGGGCCATCGCGGGTGGGGTGGGTTGCCGCCATAACCGATCAGGTTGCGAGCGGACATCAGCCCAGCTCGAAGGTCGTGACGGCGAACACACGTTCGTGTGCGATCGCCGGAGGAGGGCCCAGATACATGCGTGCGCAGCCGAAAACCTCGATCATGCCCTGTTGGCGCACAAGCGCCATCGCGGCGGGGTTATTCTCGGGGGCATCCAGAAACAGCGGGCAACCTTGCGCAAATTCTGCCAGGCGTGCGTAGAGGGCATTGGCTGCCAGGGCGTCATCGGCGAACAAGGGGCCGATCTTGTAGCCTTCCCGGCAGCGCCTTGCCACGCCATAGCCGCTAAGCCTGCCCTCGCGGCGGCAACCCACGGCAAGTGCATCGGCCTGGGCTATCCACCCGCTCAGGAAGGCTGCGCGCGGGGCAGGGAAGCAGGTGCGGTCGTAATCGACCACCTCATCGAACGGGAAGGTGGCCAACGGAACGATGTCCTGGTTGTCTACCTGCGAAGGCGCCGGGCGTTCGGTGGCCTTGGCACGAAAACGCATGTTGCGATGGGAGAAGACGAACCCACCCTTGGCGTAGTAGTCCTGCATCGCGAACACGCCGTCCATGCCAATGCTAGCGCCTGGGCGCAGGCGGGCGAGGAGTCGCTCGCGGCGTGCGTGCCAGAGGGTATCGCCCAGGCCTTGACCGCGATACTCAGGCCGGACGATGAAAAAGCCCATGAAACCGAATTCGCCGTTGTAGGAAGTGATGGCACCGCCACCGATCAATTCGCCGCCCCGGGACGCCGCGATGAAGGCGGCAGGGTCCGTGGCCCAGAACAAATCGGCATCGTGAACGCCGGGATTCCAACCCTCACGGGCAGCCCAATCGACGAGCTCGTCCAGTTCGGGACGGGTCATGTTGCGTATGACCAGCTGATTCGACACCGCTAAGTTCCCCCAGTTGCTAACAGGGCGGATGGTTCATCGTCACTCGGAACCCTTTGGGTATAGCTTTAACGCGAGTATTGATCCAGGCCGTTACGACGCCTGCAGGGCATGTTCATCGCGATAGATCTGAGTAGTTTCGTCATTCGGCCGATGCGGGCGACGTTTCGGTTTGGCAGGTGATTAGAAGTCGTAAAGCTGGGCGGGGTTGTCGCGCAAGATCAGGGTCTGGGTTTGCTCCTTTGGAGCCCAGCTCATCAGCAGGTCAAGGATCAGCGCATCGTCGGGTTTCTGCTCGGCGGCAAGCGTCGGGTGCGGCCAGTCGCTACCCCATAGCATGCGATCAGGGCGATGGCTGATCAGTGCACTGGCGACTCGGCCGACGTCCTCGAACAGCGGTGCTCCGATTTTCGAGCGAAGATAAGGTGCCGACAGCTTGATCCATGCCCGGTCGGTGTCCAGCAGCCGCACCAGTGCGGCGAAAGCCGGCGACTTCAGCGCTTCTGGCTGTGGTACATGGCCCATGTGGTCGATAACGATCTTGCCTGGCAAGGCCCGCAAGCGCGGGGCAACCTCGGGCAGCAGCGGCCCGGGAGCGACCTGTACGTTCCAGCCCAGTTCGCCGACCCGCGCGGCCAGGCTTTCTAGCCCATCGAGCACCTGGCTGCCAACGCTCAGGTTGAAGCGGATACCACGCACTCCTGCCTGGTGCAGTTCGGCAAGCTTTGCGTCGGTAATCGCATTGGACACAACCGCCACACCCCGGGCATCGCCGCGGCTGCGCAACAAGCCATCGAGCATCACCTGGTTATCGGTGCCGTAGGTCGATGGCGTGACGATGACCATGCGGCGGATGCCCAGGCGCTGCTGCAGTTTGCGGTAATCCTCCAGCGAGGCATCCGCCGGCAGCAGGGTAGCTCCGGGTGCGGCCGGGATACGGCTGTCGTAGAGGTGCATGTGGCAGTCGATGCTGCCTGCGGGCGGCGTCAGGCGCGGGTGCGCATCGCCCTTGCTGAAGGGCACGTCGGCCATGGCGCCCATGGAGGCGACAGCACCCAGTGCACCGGTGGCCTGCAAGAGTTGACGACGAGACAACGTCATGGATATTCCTCGTTTTTTGTTGTTGTGAAATGACGATGCCCACGTTCCTGAGGCAGGAAAGCGGGCATCGAAGTACGGCTTGCGCGGCTTATTTCGCGCTGAGAGCGCTGGCTGCCTCAGCTTGCTCGCGCTGGCGCTTGCGGCCAATCACCAGTACCGCGAGCCCGGCCACGGTGCACAGCGCGGCCAACGGCATCAGCGCCAGGGAGTAGCTGCCGGTGGCATCGTGAATGGCGCCATAGGCATTGACCATGATGCCTCCGCCAATCAGGTTGGCCATGGCGCCCACGGCTGCCAGCCCTGCAGCAGCAGTCGAGGAAGACAGCCAACCCGACACCAGCGCCCAGAACGGCCCTTTCATCGAGTAGGCGCCCACCAGGACCATTGTCAGCATCACTACCGTTGCCGGCAGGGACGAGGTGAACAAGGTCATCAGCAGGCCTGCTGCAATCAGCAGCATGGTCATTGCGGTGTGCCAGCGACGCTCGCCGGTACGGTCGGAACTGCGGCCCCAGATGATCATCAGCACCGAGGCGATGCCGTAAGGGATGGCGTTCACCAGGCCGATTTCCATGGCGCTGAGGCCAAAGGTTTTCAGCAACTGCGGGGCCCACACGCTCATGGTGCTGCCAGCGGCAGAAGCGCCCGAGTAGATCAGGGCCAGCACCCAGATGTCTTTGTGGCGCAGCAGCTTCCACAGCGAAATGTGGCCGATGGCGGTCTTTTTCGAGGCTTCATCAGCCAGGCGCTTGGTGAGCCAGCCGCGTTGCTCGTCACTCAGCCACTTGGCCTGCTCGGGGCGGTCGGTAAGCACGAACAGGCAGGCGATGCCCAGCAGTACGGCTGGAATGCCTTCGAGAATGAACAGCCAATGCCAGCCACGCATGCCCATCCAGCCATCCAGGTTCAGCAGCAGGCCCGACAGTGGCGAACCAATGAAGTTGGCGGCAGGGATCGCCACCATGAACAGCGCCACCATGCGCGCGCGGTAGGCAGACGGCAGCCAGTAGGTGAGGTACAGCAGCACGCCCGGGAAGAAACCGGCCTCGGCAGCACCCAGCAGAAAGCGCATCACGTACAGTGAATTGGCACCCTGAACGAACGCCGTGCCTGCCGAGATCAGGCCCCAGGTGATCATGATGCGGGCTATCCAGATGCGTGCCCCGTAGCGTTGCATGGCCAGGTTGCTGGGCACTTCGACCAGGAAGTAGGCAAAGAAGAACAGGCTGCTGGCGAAGCCGAACACCTTGGCCGTGAGCTGCAGGTCCTCGTTCATCTGCAGGGAAGCCATGCCGATATTGCCGCGATCGATGATCGCGATCAGGTAGCAGACGATCAGAAAGGGCAGCAGTCGCCAGGCGATACGGCGCATGGTGCTGCGTTCGAGTTCATCCGGCAGCGATGTTGCTGAAGTCATGGTGCTCTCCAATTGTTTTTTTTCTGGAGTGACGCGTGTGAACGTGCCCCGCTCACGAGAGGCACGCGAGGGGTGCGATCAGCTGGCGAAGAGGTGGCGGTTGACCACGCAACGCGGGTCCAGAGCATTGCCCGCCCACACATCGAGAACCTGCTTTAGCGCTACCAGGCCTACCCGTTCGCGGGCCTCGGTGGTGTTGGCACCGACATGCGGCGTGGCGACCAGTGTCGGCAGGCCCCACAGCGGGCTGTCGGCAGGCGGCGGCTCGGGGCTGAAGGTATCCAGGCCGGCACCGGCGATGCGGCGTTCGCTGAGCGCTTTTACCAGGGCGTTGGTGTCGATCAGCTCACCACGGGCAGTGTTGATCAGGATGGCGCCTGGGCGCATGCGCTCGAGCTGGGCAGCGCCAATCAGGTTGTGGTTGGTCTCGGTCAGCGGGCAGTGCAGGCTGATGATATCGCTTTCAGCCAGCAGGCGATCGAAATCCTCTTCGCGTTCGACGTGCGGGCGCTCCGGCAGTTGCTTGAGGTAGGGGTCGAACACCTTGACCTTCATGCGCAGTGGCGCCACCAGGTCCATGAGGATGCTGCCGATCGAGCCCAGACCGATAAGCCCCAGGGTTTTGCCCGACAGCTCCATGCCGTTGGCCGAGGATTTGTCCCAGTGCCCGTCACGCATGCGCGCATCCAGCAGTGCGGTTTGACGTGCCACGCTGAACATAAGGGCGAAGGCCAGCTCGGCCACCGACTGGGCATTGGCGCCCAGGGCGATCGATACCGGGATGCTGCGGTCGGCGGCGGCCTGGAGATCGATGGTGTTGTAGCCCACGCCGTGCTTGGCGATCACTTTCAGGTTGGCTGAAGCGTCGATCATGGCGCGGGTCAGTTTGCCCTGGCGGACCACGATGGCATCGGGCTGTTCAGCGCGAATGATCGCTTCCAGTTCTTCGGCGGGCAGGTAGGGCGTAGTGGGGACGACTCTGACGCCCTGTTCGGCGGCAAGGTTCATGGCCTCGGCGGCAAGCTCAGGGCCGGTCAGCAGAATGGTACGGGACATCGTGGATACCTTGTTCTTGTCTGGGAGCGGTTCGGGCGCAGTCTGCCGCTCATCTGCGGCAATGGGATAAACCCTATCATAATGAAACGCTGTTGCAAGAAAATTAAGATGCTCGTCGATAGCAAGCAAAAATAGCCGACAAAAATCAATTGCCACGACTTTAATGAAATGACATTCTAAAAAACAGATTCGGCAGCGGCCGATGACATCGAATAACACCAAGAGAGGTATGTCACATGAGCATTGGCTTCCAAGTGCTTGAGCGCGCACGTAAAGTCGGTGATGAGTGGGTTGCACGTTATCGTGAGGTTCCGGTTGCCAACGTCAGCGATTCGATGAACCGGATGACTGCAGGTGGTGCCCGCCTGCGCCCCATGCATCGCGAAGGTGTGCTGTGTGGCCCGGCCTTGACAGTCAAGGCGCGCCCAGGTGACAACCTCATGCTGCATTACGCGATCGATATCGCTCAGCCGGGCGATGTGATCGTGGTCGATGCCGGTGGCGATCTGACCAACGCCCTGATCGGTGAAATGATGGTGGCCTACGCGGTCAAGCGTGGCTTGGCCGGTATCGTCATCAACGGCGCCATTCGCGATGCAGCCAACATCGGTGCGGGTGACTTCCCGTTGTTCGCTGCTGGCGTTTCGCACCGTGGCCCATACAAGGACGGCCCGGGCGAGATCAACGTGCCGATTGCCATTGATGGTATGGTGATCGAGCCAGGCGACCTGGTGATCGGTGATGACGATGGCCTGCTGTGCGTGCCTTACGACCACGTCGCCGAGGTCTATGCTCGCGCTACCGCCAAGCACACTGCCGAAACCGCACAGATGGAACACATTGCCCAAGGCACCAACGACCGTTCCTGGGTCCTGGAGTCCTTGAAGAAGAAAGGCTGCCTGCTGCCAGGCTGATCCAGCATGCGCTGCGCACCTTGCGATGGGGTGTGCAGCGGCTGTTGGGTCGGTGTCGGTCGCGGGTTCTATTGAGGATTCGCAGACTTGTCCGATTCATCGTCACCGCATCGCAAACGTTGGCCCGCCGCCGTGCGGGCGCTCGCTCATCGCAACTTTCAGATCTATTTCGCAGGCCAGGGTGTTTCCACTCTGGGCAAGTGGGTTCAGCAGGTTGCATTGGCCTGGCTGGCCTATCATCTGACCGGTTCTGCCGTACTGCTGGGGCTGATCACCTTCCTTTCGCTCGCGCCGCAATTGCTCATCGGCCCGTTGGCAGGAGCGTGGATCGATCGGCATGACAAGCGCCGGTTGCTGATCATCGTGCAGCTTATCCTGATCGCGCAGTCGCTCGTGCTGGCGCTTGCAACCTGGCGCAACTGGATCGATGGTCCGTTCATTGCTGCCATGGCATTGCTGCTTGGCTTGCTCAATGCCTTGGAAACCCCTCTGCGCCAAGCGCTGATCGGCAGTTTTGTCGACGACCCGGCCGACCTGCCGAACGCGTTGGTGCTCAATGCCATGTTGATCAATGCCGCACGGTTCGTCGGCCCGCCATTGGCCGGTGGGCTCATTGCCCTGGCCGGCGAGGCGGCCTGCTTCGCCCTTACTGCCGTGGCTTTCATGGCCTTGCTGGGTGGCTTGCTGAAAGTGCGCGGTACTGCCGGCCCAAAGGCCAGTGGCTCAACCGCGCAAGTGTTTCGCGAAGGGTTGTTGTATCTGTGGCAAACGCGCAACGTTCGCCAGTTGCTGGTCAACGTGATCATGGTCAACTTGTTGGCATCCTGCTACGCGGCACTGCTGCCGATCCTGGCCAGGGCCGTGTTCGCTGGCGATGCGCGAGTGCTTGGATGGTTGTGGGGGGCGGCAGGCGCGGGCGCGTTCGTGGCCACGCTGGTGCTGGCGGTTGGCGGTGCATTGCCTCGCCTGCGGCAGTTCACCGATGCTGGAGCACTGCTATGCGCGGTTGCGCTGATCGGTTTGTGGATGGCGGGTGCGCTGCCACTGGCGTTGCTGGCGCTGGGCGTTCTGGGTTTCGGCATCACCCTGAGCAATGTCAGTACCAACATGCAGCTGCAAAGTGGCGCACCCAGCCATTTGCGTGGCCGGGTGATCGCTTTCTATATTGCCATGCGCTTCGGCTTCGAAGCTTTGGGCGGCATGGCGGCGGGGCTGATCGCGGCCCGCTGGGGAGCGCCGGCGACCTTGGGGGTCGCCGGAGGGTTCCTGGTGATCGGGCTGTTGGGTCAATACGGTATGCGTCGTCGCAGCTGAGCGGTCAGATTGTCTGGCCTTGGCCGTGAGGCGTCTGCTGCTTGGCGGGGTCGCCCAGCCAAAGCATCAGGCAGGTGCCGACCAGCAGGATCGATGCAACGGCAAAGAACGGCATGCTGAAGCTATGAGTGGCGTCCTTGATCAGGCCGATCAGGAACGGGCCTGTGAAGCCGCCCAGGTTGCCGATCGAGACGATCATCGCCAGGCCGCCAGCGGCGGCGCGACCGGTCAGGAAGGTCGAAGGTATCGCCCAGAACGTGGCCTGGAATGACAGGATGCTCGCCACCGCCACGCACAGGCTGGCGATCTTCAACACCGGCTGGTCAAGCAGGGCGGCGGCCACCAGGGCCACGGCGGCCAAGGCCAATGCACTGACCACATAGGGCAGGCGGTGACGGCTACGGTTGGCCAGCCGTGCCCACATCGTCATCGCCAGTGCCCCGAGCAGGTAGGGCAGGGCGACCACCAGGCCAACCACGCCGCTATCGATGCCCAGGCCTTTGATGATCTGTGGCAGCCACATGCCTATGCCAATCGAGCCGACGATGCAGCAAAAGTTGATGGCCGCCAGGGTGAACACCTTGGGGTTGGTCAAGGCTGCGCGCAGCGTATTGCCATGAGATGCACCGATGGCCTGTTGTTCTTGGGACAGGCGCTGGTCAAGCCAGGCTTTCTCTCGCGGGTTGAGCCATTTTGCCTTGGCCGGGGTGTCGACCAGCACGAAGAGGCAAGCGATGCCAAGCAGCACGGCCGGCATCGACTCGGTGACCAACAGCAGTTGCCAGTTCTTCAGGCCCAGGACGCCGTGCTGTTCCATCAGCCAGCCGGACAGGGGCGAGCCGACGATGTTGGCCGCAGGAATGCCCAGCAGGAAGGCGGCAGTGGCTTTCGCCCGCCATTTGCCGGGGAACCAGTAGGTGAAGTACAGGTATACGCCAGGCGTGAAGCCCGCTTCGGCAAGCCCAAGCAAAAAGCGCGCAATGCTGAAACTGATTGGCCCGGTGGCGAACGCGGTGGCCATGGAGATCAGCCCCCAGGTGATCATGATTCGCGCAATCCACACCCGTGCGCCAAAGCGCTGCATTAGCAGGTTGCTGGGGATCTCGAACATGAAGTAGCCGAAGAAGAACAGGCCGGCCGCCCAGCCGAACATCGTCGCGGTAAGGCCCAGGTCCTGGTTCATGCTGATGGCGGCGAAGCCGACATTGGTGCGGTCGAGGTAGCTGATCACGTAGCAGATGAAGATGAACGGCACCAGGCGCCACAGCACGCGGCGCATCAGGCGTTCGCCCTCGGCGTCGCTGAGCGGCGCCTGGGCAGCGGGGGTTTCGTGGGTCATGTCGTCACTCTTTTGTAATTGTTGTGTGCCCTGACAGGGGGCTGGTTCAGCTGTGGGAATACATTGGCAGCCCAGGCGCAGTGGTGCGCACCTGCAGAATGCTGCCGGTTTCGGATTCGGTGATGTACAGGGTTTGCCCGTCATTGCCGCCGAAGGCCAGGTTGGTGTTGCTGATGCCTGTGCAGGAGACGATGCGCTGCAATGGCTCAGCGACTTTCGACAGCTTCCATACCGAGCCGAAACCGGTATGGGCGATGTACAGGTTGCTCTGCGCATCGAGGGCCAGGCCGTCGGGCCCGCCCAGGCCGCCATGCAACTGGGCGAAAACGCCCACCTTGCCGATGATCGAGCCGTTGCCCAGCGGGATGCGCCAGATCTGTTGCGCGCGTGTCACGGCTACCAGCAGATGATTGAGGTGCGGGTCGTAGACGATGCCATTGGGGCTGGGGATGGTGCCAAGCAGGCAAGTCAGGTTGCCGCTGGCGTCGAGCTTGTACACGCGACCGCTGGCATCCTGCAGCCCGGTCTGGCCTTGGTCTGTGAAATACAGGTCACCGTTGGGTGCAAACACCAGGTCGTTGACGCCTTTGAAGCCTTCCGAACCAGCTGAGTCCAGCAGTGCTTCGATAGCACCGGTGTCTGGGTCGAGCAGCATGATCCCGCGCTTGTAGTCGGTAATGAAGATGCGTCCGTCCTGGTGAATCTTCAGGCCGTTCGGCCAGCCATCGTACTGACACACCAGTTCCCATTCGCCCTGCGGCGAGATGCGGAAAATTCGCCCGTTGGGAATGTCGGTCACGTAAAGCCGGCCTTGACGATCGAATGATGGGCCTTCGAGGAACGAGTCGATGGCACGGCCCTGGCGGTTGGCATTGGCCCAGGCAGTCGGGCGCGGGTCGCGGAAGCGGTCGGGCAGGCGGGTGAATACCGTGGTCTCCACGGTCGGCGGGGCAGCAAAGAAGCTCATGGGCGCTCCTGTAGGGCCGGGGGACGCCTGGGCGTCCGATTGATGTATTTAATGCAATGGCGTTGCAAAATAAAACAAAACCGGACGAAGGGTGAAGCTGTTTTTTGCGGTGATTCCTGATTTTATGGTTGTTCATCGTGGCCTGTTGACGAGATTGCGATAATCTGCCTCAATATAAAGAAATGCCGTTTCAAAATAATAACAACGATCCTTTGGAGTCTCTTGCTTGAAATCCCTACCTTCCATCTGCCGCATTGCCTTGGCAGCAGGCGGCAGCGTCATAGGCTTGTCTGCCCAGGCCGACCTGATCGGTGACAGCCACGCGAACTTGTCGATGCGCAATTTCTACTTCAACAGCGATAACCGCGACGGCACGGCGCAGCCCTCCAGAACCGAGGAGTGGGCGCAAGGCTTTCTGCTCGACCTGCGCTCCGGTTATACCGACGGTGTGGTTGGTTTCGGCGTGGACGCCACGGCCATGCTGGGCCTTACGCTGGACAGCGGCAGAGGGCGGCATCAGGGCGGTAGCATGATTCCTTCCGATGGCGATGGCGCAGCTGACCGCTGGAGCAGCGCCGGTGCCACCGCCAAGATGAAGATGAGCCAGACCGAGCTGCGCGTGGGGCAGCTGATGCCCAGGTTGCCGATACTGGTGGCCTCTGATGGCCGGTTGCTGCCGCAAACCTTCCAGGGCGTGCAATTGCAGTCCAGTGACATCGATAGCCTCACGCTCATCGGCGGGGCGCTGAACCGCGCCAGGGGCCGGGCTTCGACCGACCTTACCGGCATGGCCGTAAACGGCGGCACTCAGGAGAGTGACCGTTTCAACTTTGTCGGTGCCGACTACCGCGCCACCAAAACGCTGCTGCTGCAGTATTACGCCGGGCAACTCGAAGACTACTATCTGCAGCAGTTCACCGGCCTCAATCACACCCTGGCGTTGACCGATGACAGCTCGTTGACCACTGACCTGCGCTATTTCCGCACCCGTGCGGACGGTGCCAACGGCAGTAGCTCAGGGCGTAGCCAGGGCTATACCGTTGGTGGATACACCAAAGGTAGCGACGGGGAAATCGACAACGACCTGTGGAGTGCGGCGTTCACCTATCGTTTGCGGGGCCACTCGCTGACCCTGGGTTATCAGCGTGTTTCCGACGATAGCAACTTCGTGCAGATCAACCAGGGTTCGATCGACAAGGGGGCTGGTGGCAGCAGCCTGTATCTGTGGACGGACAAGATGCTGCTCAGCTTCACGCGCGCTGGTGAGCGTACCGGGTTTGCCCAGTACGGCTATGACTTTGCTGCCAACGGCATACCTGGGCTGAAGGCTTCGGTGATCTATTTGAAAGGCGACCACATCCAGGCAGCCGCAGGCGCCGAACAGTCGGAGTGGGAGCGAGACTTCTCGCTGGACTACGTGATCCAGGGCGGCACGTTCAAAGGGCTTGGCGTGGCCTGGCGCAACGGCAAATCGCACAGCGAGGCAGCACGCAATGGTGACCAGAACCGCCTGATCATCAACTACACCCTGCCGCTGTTCTGAGCATCGGCCAGCGCAGCGAACAGGGCCGCATCGGCTGTAAGGTTCGCTGATTGCCAGGTCTGCGAATATTTGCCCCATACGATAGCGATCAACCTCTAGCCAGCAGGCGCAGATATATTGCCCTGCTGGCTTTTTTTATCTTGCACGCACAGCGCATGCTACGTTGGCGGTGGCCGACCGTTGTCGGATAATGAGGTTTTTCCGCCCTTGCGTACAATCGAGGGCTTCGATCCTGTGAGGTTTTGCAAATGGTGAAAGCGCGGCCGCGTCCAGCGGTAAATGGTGTGGCATCGGCAGACCGTGTTTTGACCGTGCTGACCGCGTTTCAGATAGGCGACTCTGCGCTGAGCCTGGTTCAGCTGGTTGAACGTACCGGCCTCATCAAAAGCACGATCATGCGCTTGATGGTGTCCCTGGAAAACCATGGCTTCATCACGCGCATGGCTGACGGGCGTTATCAGCTAGCCAGTGAAGTCATGCGCTTGAACACGGTCTATCAAGAGGCACTGGACCTCGAAAGGCATGTGATGCCACGTTTGCACGATTTGGCTGAAAAGTCGGGTGAGACCGCCTCCTTCTATGTGCGCCACGGTGCATATCGGATGTGCCAGTACCGTGTTAACTCTTCCCATCGACTTCGCCTCAATCTTCAACCCGGCGACATGCGGCCGATGGATGAAGCGGCGGGGGCTCAGGCGTTGCGCGCGCCGTATCATATCGGTATTGCATTGCAAAAACCCTACTACTCGAAGGGAGCCACCGACCCGCATGCCGCTTCAATGGCGCTGCCCATCTACGGCGCGCAGCAGGAACTGATGGGAGCTCTTGTCATTTCAGGACCAGCAAGCCGTTTGACGGAGGAATATGCCGAAAGCCTCAAGCTCATGTTCTTCGAGGCGGCACGTGATCTGATGCGAAGCCTGGGCTTCAAGCCTGCGTCATTGGAGGCCGAGCCGGTCCAGTAAGCGTGCCTCATGGGCCAGGCGAGCGATCGTTGTTCTCTGCGCGGCAGCGCAGCCCAAAGGGGTGGGCCGTCTCCTGCAAGAGCAGCCAGCATAAGCATGGAAAACAACCCGCGTCGGTTTCAGGATGCGCCTGGTCGTTCGCACGCAACCCCCCGGCGCCACAAGTGCCATGCTTGCAGGATGCCTCGGACCAGCGCGCGCAGACGTGCGGCCGCAGGCAAGGAGGCCGCTGGCACCACGCAACCGTGACGTGGCCGGCGCGCCGCAGCAGAACACGCCGGATACCTGCCCTCACAACAATTCAGGCAGGGTCCGTGATGCCGAGGTCCGCTGTATGCCTGATGAATTGCTCCACCTGCCTGTGATCCACCGCATTCTGGCCCGTGACAAGGATACCCCCGGCGCGCTGTTGCCGATCCTGCATGCCATCCAGCACGACATCGGCTACATCCCCGATGCCGCTGTCGCCGAAATTGCCCATGCCCTGAACCTCAGCCTGGCCGAGGTGCGTGGGGTTATCAGCTTCTACCACGATTTCCGTACCACGCCACCGGCGCGCCACACCCTGCGCCTGTGCCGCGCCGAGTCGTGCCAGAGCCGGGGCGCCGAGGCGCTGGCCGCGCAACTGCGCGAACAACTGGCGCTGGACGACCACGGCACCAGCGCCGACGGCGCCATCAGCCTGCGCCCGGTGTACTGCCTGGGCGCCTGTGCCTGCTCGCCAGCGCTGGAACTGGACGGCCAGGTGCATGCGCGCCTTACCCCTGAGCGCCTGCGCGCGCTGGTCAACGCTTGCCAGGAGGACGCAGCATGCTGAAGCTGTATATCCCCTGCGATTCGGTAGCCCGTGCCGTGGGCGCCGACCAGGTTGCCGATGCGTTGCAGTGTGAGGCCGAGCGCCGCCAGCTGCCGCTGGATATCCAGCGCACCAGCTCCCGCGGGCTGTATTGGCTGGAGCCGCTGCTGGAGTGCGACAGCGCGCAAGGGCGCCTGGGTTTCGGCCCGGTCACCCCGGAAGACGTGCCGTCCTTGCTCGACGCCTTTACCGGTGAGCCCGGTGAACCTGGTGGCCACTCGCTGGCCCTGGGGCCGGTCGAGGACATCCCTTACCTCAAGACCCAGCAGCGCCTGTTGTTCGCCCGCGCCGGCATCACCCGCCCGTTGTCGCTGGACGACTACCGTGCCCATGGCGGTTTCGCCGGCCTTGAAGCGGCCGTGGCCCTGGATGGTGCCGAGGTGGTCGCCGCCGTGCTCGATTCCGGCCTGCGCGGCCGCGGCGGTGCGGCGTTCCCGGCCGGCATCAAGTGGCGCACCGTGCGTGACGCCGGGGCCGGGCAGAAGTACGTGGTGTGCAACGCCGACGAGGGTGACTCCGGTACCTTCGCCGACCGCATGCTGATGGAAGGCGACCCGTTCCTGCTGATCGAAGGCATGATCATTGCCGGCCTCGCCGTGGGTGCCGACAAGGGCTACATCTATGTGCGCTCGGAATACCCCGACGCCATCCGCGTGCTCGACCAGGCCTTCGCCATCGCCCGTGACGCCGGCTATCTCGGCAGCGACGTGGCCGGCAGCGGCCAGGCCTTCGACCTGGAAGTGCGGGTCGGCGCCGGCGCCTATATCTGCGGCGAAGAAACCGCGCTGCTCGAATCCATCGAAGGCAAGCGCGGTATCGTTCGCGCCAAGCCTCCGCTACCCGCGCTGCAGGGCCTGTTCGGCCTGCCGACGCTGGTGCACAACGTACTCACCCTGGCCTCGGTACCCGTCATCATGGCCAAGGGCGCGGCGTTCTATCGCGACTTCGGCATGGGCCGCTCGCTGGGCACCATGCCGTTCCAGCTGGCCGGCAACATCCGTCAGGGCGGCCTGGTGGAACGCGCCTTTGGCCTGACCTTGCGCGAGCTGGTGGAAGGCTATGGCGGCGGCACGGCCAGCGGCCGGCCGTTGAAGGCCGCGCAGGTTGGTGGCCCGCTCGGTGCCTGGGTACCGCCCAGCCACTTCGATACGCCGCTGGACTACGAAGCCTTTGCCGCCATGGGCGCGATGCTCGGCCATGGTGGTGTGGTAGTGGCCGACGACACCCTGAACATGGCCAGCATGGCGCGCTTCGCCTTGCAGTTCTGCGCCGAGGAGTCCTGTGGCAAATGCACCCCGTGCCGCATCGGCTCGACCCGGGGCATGGAAGTGGTCGACCGGCTGATCGCCACCAGCGACATGACCGAACGGCATGACCAGGCCCTGTTGCTGCGCGACCTGTGCGACACCATGCAATACGGCTCGCTGTGCGCCATGGGCGGCATGACCGCCTATCCGGTGGCCAGCGCGCTGAAGTACTTCCCCGCCGATTTCGGGCTGACCCACACGGAGGCCGCGCAGTGATCAATTTCTTCGACCCCGCTTCTGATAAAAGCAGCGACCTCGGCACCCCGGCCCGTGACAGCGAGGTACAGGTCAGCCTGAGCATCGATGGCCGCGCCATCACTGTGCCCGCCGGTACTTCGGTGATGCGTGCCGCGGCCATGCTCGGCACCAGCATCCCCAAACTGTGTGCCACCGACAGCCTCGAAGCCTTTGGCTCGTGCCGCATGTGCATGGTGGAAATCGAAGGCATGCGCGGTTACCCGGCCTCCTGCACCACCCCGGTCAGCGAAGGCATGGTGGTGCACACCGAAACCCCGCGCCTGGCAGGCCTGCGCCGCAATGTGATGGAGCTGTACATCTCCGACCACCCGCTGGACTGCCTGACCTGTTCGGCCAACGGCAACTGCGAGCTGCAGACCGTGGCCGGCCAGGTGGGCCTGCGCGAGGTGCGCTATGGCTACGACGGCGCCAACCACCTGGCCGAGAAAAAGGACGTATCCAACCCGTATTTCGACTACGAGCCGAGCAAGTGCATCGTCTGCAGCCGCTGCGTGCGTGCCTGCGAGGACATCCAGGGCACCTTCGCCCTGACCATCACCGGGCGCGGTTTCGAATCGCGGGTGGCGGCGGCGGGTGGTGAAAACTTCCTCGCCTCCGAGTGCGTGTCTTGCGGCGCCTGCGTGCAGGCCTGCCCGACCGCGACCCTGACCGAAAAGAGCCTGGTACAGCTGGGCCAACCCGAGCGTGCGGTCATCACCACCTGCGCCTATTGCGGCGTCGGCTGCTCGTTCCGCGCCGAAATGAAGGGCGACCAGCTGGTGCGCATGGTCCCGGACAAGAACGGCGGCGCCAACCACGGCCACGCCTGCGTCAAGGGCCGCTTCGCCTGGGGTTACGCCACCCACCCGGACCGCATCACCAAGCCGATGATCCGCAAGCGCCTGGAAGACCCATGGCAGGAAGTCAGCTGGGACGAAGCGGTGACCTACGCCGCCAGCGAGTTCCGCCGCATCCAACTGAAGTACGGTCGCGATTCCATCGGCGGCATCACCTCCAGCCGCTGCACCAACGAAGAAGCCTACCTGGTGCAGAAACTGGTGCGCACGGCGTTCGGCAACAACAACGTCGACACCTGCGCGCGGGTATGCCATTCGCCCACCGGCTATGGCCTGAAGCAGACCCTGGGTGAGTCGGCCGGTACACAAAGCTTCGACTCGGTGATGCAGGCCGACGTGGTGCTGGTGATCGGCGCCAACCCCACCGACGCCCACCCGGTATTCGGCTCGCAGCTCAAGCGCCGCCTGCGCCAGGGCGCGCGGCTGATCGTGATCGACCCACGGCGCATCGACCTGGTCGACTCGCCGCACGCCCGCGCCGAGCTGCACCTGCAACTGCGCCCCGGTACCAACGTGGCCATGCTCAACGCCCTGGCCCACGTGATCGTCACCGAAGGCCTGCTGGCCCAGCGCTTCATCGATGCCCGCTGTGAAACCGAAGATTTCGCCCGCTGGCGCGACTTCGTCAGCCTGGCGGAAAACGCCCCCGAAGTGCTTGGCCCGGTCTGCGGCGTGCCTGCCGAGCAGATCCGCGCCGCCGCCCGGCTGTACGCCACCGGCGGCAACGCGGCGATCTACTACGGCCTGGGCGTGACCGAACACAGCCAGGGCAGCACCGCGGTGATGGGCATCGCCAACCTGGCCATGGCCACCGGCAACATCGGCCGTGAAGGGGTAGGGGTGAACCCGCTGCGCGGGCAGAACAACGTGCAAGGCTCGTGCGACATGGGCTCGTTCCCCCACGAACTGCCCGGCTACCGGCACATTTCCAACGAAGTTGTGCGCGCCGAGTTCGAGCAGGCCTGGGGCGTGACCCTGCAGCCTGACCCGGGCCTGCGCATCCCCAACATGTTCGAGGCTGCGCTGGACGGCAGTTTCAAGGCCCTTTACTGCCAGGGCGAGGACATTGCCCAGAGCGACCCCAACACCCAGCACGTCACTGCGGCCCTGCTGGCCATGGAGTGCGTGGTGGTGCAGGACATCTTCCTCAACGAAACAGCCAAGTTCGCCCATGTGTTCCTGCCGGGCAGCTCGTTCCTGGAGAAGGACGGTACCTTCACCAATGCCGAGCGGCGTATTTCGCGGGTGCGCAAGGTCATGGAGCCGTTGGCCGGAAAGGCCGACTGGGAGGCGACCATAGCCCTGGCCAATGCCCTGGGCTACCCGATGAGCTACCGTCACCCGTCCGAGATCATGGACGAGATCGCCCGCCTTACGCCTACCTTCCACCGCGTCAGCTACGCCGAGATCGACCGCCACGGCAGCCTGCAGTGGCCGTGCAACGACGCAGCGCCGGATGGCACGCCGACCATGCACATCGACCAGTTCGTACGTGGCAAGGGGCGCTTCATGCTCACCGGCTACGTGCCCACCGAGGAGAAGGTCAACAACCGCTACCCGCTGCTGCTGACCACCGGGCGCATTCTCAGCCAGTACAACGTCGGCGCCCAGACCCGGCGTACCGGCAACGTCGCCTGGCATGACGCCGACCGCCTGGAAATCCACCCGACCGACGCCGAAAGCCGTGGCATCCAGGATGGCGACTGGGTCGGCATCGGCAGCCGCGCCGGGCAGACGGTGCTGCGCGCCAAGGTCAGCACGCGGGTGGCGCCGGGTGTGGTGTACACCACCTTCCACTTCCCAGAGTCGGGGGCCAACGTGATTACCACCGACAACTCCGACTGGGCCACCAACTGCCCTGAGTACAAGGTGACGGCGGTGGAGGTGGTGAAAGTGTTCCAGCCGTCGCAGTGGCAGAAGCGCTACCAGGACTTCAGTGACGAGCAGCGGCGGTTGTTGAAGGAGCGTCGTATTGCGGAGAAAACCGAGGTGCGCCGATGAGCAGTGAGAATCTGGTCAAGATGGCCAACCAGATTGCCCATTACTTCGACAGCGAGCCAGACCGGGCGCTGGCGGTGCAAGGTATACGGCAGCATCTGCAGAGCTTCTGGACGCCTGCGATGCGCCGGCAACTGGCGGAATGGGCCGAGGCCAATGCAGGGGAGGGGCTGGACCCGAAGGTGCAGGAAGCGTTGGCCTAGCGTTTGGTGTCGAATGGGGCTGCTGCGCAGCCCATCGCCGGCAAGCCAGCTCCCACAGGTACTGCACATGACTTGAGGTCAATGTGGTCGATGTGGGAGCTGGCTTGCCGGCGATAGGGCCCTGACAGATTGAACTCAGCCGCGGGCCAGTTCCGCCAGATGGGCAATTGCCTCCTCGCTCTTGAGCACCAGCACATCCCCCTCCAGCGAATCCAGCACCACCTCCGAGGTATTACCAATCAACGCCCCGGAAATCCCCGTGCGGCACACCGTGCCGATCACCGTCACCACCGCATCGAGCTCCTTCTCGGTATGCGGAATCAGCACATCCGCCGGCCCTTCGGCCACATGCAAGCGGTCTTCGCCGATGTCGTACTCTGCCTGGAATGCCTTGCACGCCTCGCGGTAACGCTGCTCGATGGTCTCGCTCAACTGGTACACCGGGTCCGACGCCGACAGCATCGGCGACGGATGGGCGCTGATGACGTGCAACTCGCCCTTGGCCAGTTTGGCAATCTCGAAACCATGGTCGATGATGCTGGCATGCAGGCGGCGGTGGTCCTCGTCCTGGTTGCCCACATCCACCGCGGCCAGGACCTTGCCGCCGGTCCACGGCCGCTCGCTCTTGACCATCAGCACGGCACACGGGCACTGGCGCAGCAGCTTCCAGTCGCTGGGGGTGAGCAGGGCCTTTTTCAGCGGGTTGTCCGGGCGGTGTTCCTTGATCACCAGCTCGCAGCCCTCGGCCTGCTGCACGTAGATGATGGTGTCGTGCAGGTTGTCGCGCCAGGCCTCCTCATGGGTGACGCTGTCGTACCCGTCATCATGCAGCTGGCTGCTCAGCAGGCTCAGTAGCGCGCTGTGGTCATGCCTTTTGTCGCACATCAGCAGGTGCAGGCGCGCGCCGGTGACGCCGGCGATCAGCTTGGCCCGGGTCAGTGCCCGGCTGTGGGCGTGCTCGGGGTCGAGGACGACGAGGATGCTGCGGACGGCTTGCATGGGCGTTAACTCCCTTCAAAGGTGGCGACCAATGCCTGACTATAGTCGGCGCTTCCCCCGCTGGCGCTTGATGTACATCAAGCATAGTCACTGGCGCCGCCCGCCGCCGCCGGTATAATCGCCGGCCCTGCCAGTTCTTTGTGGTTGCACGCTCATGTCCCTGATCCCCGAAATCGACGCCTTTCTTGGTTGCCCGACACCAGACGCCTGGATCGAAGCGGCGCTCGCCGACCAGGAAACCCTGCTGATCGACCACAAGAACTGCGAGTTCAAGGCTGCCAGCACCGCCCTGAGCCTGATCGCCAAGTACAACACCCACCTCGACCTGATCAACATGATGTCGCGCCTGGCCCGCGAGGAGCTGGTGCACCACGAGCAGGTGCTGCGCCTGATGAAGCGTCGTGGCGTGCCGCTGCGCCCTGTGTCGGCGGGGCGATATGCGTCGGGGCTGCGGCGGCTGGTGCGCGCCCACGAGCCGGTCAAGCTGGTGGATACGCTGGTGGTGGGGGCGTTCATCGAGGCGCGCAGCTGCGAGCGCTTTGCCGCGCTGGTACCGCATCTGGACGAGGAACTGGGCCGCTTCTACCACGGCCTGCTGAAGAGCGAAGCGCGCCATTACCAGGGTTATCTGAAACTGGCGCACAACTATGGCGAAGAGGCAGACATTGCCCGCCGGGTGGAACTGGTGCGCGCAGCGGAGGTGGAGCTGATCCAGTCACCGGACCAGGAGCTGCGCTTCCACAGCGGTATACCGATGGCGCAGGCCGCCTGATTCGCACCAGGCGGCCCAGGCGTCAGTGACGGCGGCCCAGCAGCAGGCCGACTACCAGCCCGAGGCCAGCGGAAATGGCCACGGTCTGCCACGGGTGGCCACCGATATAGTCCTGGGTAGCGTCCATCACAGGTTGCGCCTTGCTGCGTACCTTGTCGGCGGCATTGCGCGCCTGGCGTAGCTTGAGGCTTACCTGCGCGCGCAGGGTTTCCGCCTCGTCACCCACCAGGGCGGCGCTGTCGTTCAGCAGTTTTTCCGACTCTTCGATCAGCGCCTGCAGTTCGCTGAATACCTGGTCCTTGATCTGATCGCTGTCGGTCAGCGGGGCGTTTTTCCGGGCCATGAACTCGTCCTCGTCGATGGTGTGGCTTGAACAATGGATGCCGGCGCGTCGGGAAAGTTGCGGCGGCTTTGGGCTGTTGCAGTACCTGGGTGTAAGATAGCGGCCATTTTCAAACCTGCAGGTACCTTCATGAGTTTCAATCTGGCCAACATGAGCTTCGAGGAACGGGCGCAGATCGAGGCAGAGAAGGCCCGGCTGTTCGAGCTGTGGCAGAACAACCTGGGCAAGGCCAAGGGCGAAGCGGCACGGTTGATCGCCGAGAAACCACGGCGCAAAGGCAAATGGGCCGAGTGGGTGCGTGCCGAGCTGGATGGCATGTCGCCGCCCGAATACGCCAACATGGTGCGCAGCGAAGTCAACAAGCTGATGGCCGCAGCCAGCGCCAGCCGCTGATCATACCCCGCCAGGCGCCTACCAGTAGGCGCCCTTGGGCAGGTCCAGCTTGCCCTCGTCGGTAAAGCGCACGGTCCCCAGCAGCCCGCCGGCCAGCTTGCCGCGCAGCACATAGGGCAGGCCCTGCAACGAGTCCACCCGGCCCAGCCCATAGGCCTGGCGCAGGAAGGAAAACGCCGTGATGCTCACCGGCACCACTATCACCGCTTCGCCATAACGGCCGATGTGCCCCTGCTGGTCGCTGACCCCGGCAGCCAGCGGCTGGCCGTTCACTTCCAGGTTCAGGGCGATGCCGTTGTAGTCGATCGGCGCCTCGTTGGGGTTTTGTACCCGCATCTTCACCGCCATGCGCAGTTCCAGCTCCTGCCCGGGCAGCGGCTCGATACCGATCACGCTGATATTGACCGGGTCGCGTGCCTGGAACAGCGCACAGGCCCCCAGGCCGCAGGCCAGCAGCAGGACCAGGAACAGGCGGGCGTAGCGGTGCAGACGGGCAGCCATGGGGTGCGACCTTGCCAGAGTGGGCGAATGGGCAGTGTGGCAAATACGCGTCGGCGTTGAAAGTCTCCGCCCAGATGAAAGATACTGTTTCTCATTAACGCCCGATAACTTCTCCTACTGGCTGTTCCCGAACCCATGCTGACTTCTCCCGCGCCGGGCCTGCTGGCAAGCTTCCAGGAGCACTACGACGACCTGCTTCAGTTCCTGACACGGCGCATGAGCGACCGTCAGCGCGCTGCCGATGTCGCGCAGGAAACCTACCTTAAGCTGGTGAACATCGACCAGCAGGCGGTGCCGGTGCTGCACGCGCGCAGTTTCATCTTCCGCGTGGCCGGCAACCTGGCGATCGATGCCTTGCGCCGCGAGCAGCGCATTGCCGCCAGCCACGACGACAGCGAGCGGGCAGGTGAGGTCGCCTGCCCGGCGCCGGCCCCGGAAGCGGCCTTGCTGGCCCGGGAGCGCTTGCAGATCCTCGACCAGGCGCTGCTGCAGCTGTCCGACAATGCCCGCCAGGCGCTGTTGCTCAACCGCGTGGACGGCCTGACCCAGGCACAGATCGCGCAGCGCCTGGGGGTTTCCGAAAGCATGGTGGCGAAATACATCGGCCAGGCCCTGCGCCATTGCCGCAACTGGCTCAAACAGGCGGGGGTGGCTGCTGCACTGGTGTTGGCCGTTGGTGTGGCGGGTTGGCAGAAGGCGCCAATGCTGCTGGCGGATTACCACACCGGGGTAGGTGAGCGACAGGTGATTACTTTGGCAGATGGCACGCGGGTGACGCTGAACAGTGCCACAGCCGTGAGCGTGGTGTTCAGCGACCGTGAGCGGCGGGTGGTGCTGGAATCTGGTGAGGCCTTGTTCGAGACCACCGATGATTCACGGCCCTTTGTGGTCGACACGGCCGGTGAGCGGGTGCAGGGGAGTGCGGCCACCTTCAGCGTGCGTCGCGATGGCCGCGTGGTATTGGCCCATGGCGAAGCCAAGGTTGGCGAACATGAACTGGCAGTAGCGGCCGATGCCGGCACGCAGATGGCCTGGCAGCGCGGCAAGCTGATCTTCAACGGCAAGCCGCTGGGGCAGGTGCTGGCGGAGCTTGAGCGTTATCGGCATGGGCGGATCGTGTTGTCCGATAGCAAGCTGGCGGCGATGCAGGTCAGCGGGGTGTTCGACCTCGATGAGCCGGAGGCCCTGTTGCGGACCCTTGAGCAGCGTTATGGGCTGAAGGTGACCTACCTGCCGTGGTTGGCCGTGGTTCATTGATTCGCCTGTGCCGGCCTCTTCGCAGCACAAGGCTGCTCCTACAGCGAACTGCGATTCCTGTAGGAGCAGCCTTGTGCTGCGAAGAGGC
>NZ_JBKGFP010000062.1:0-33967 GCF_046557535.1 Pseudomonas sp. S1(2024) | reverse complement strand
TTGTCTTCGGCTTTGTCGGGACGGAGTTTTTTCTTTACGGAGGGTTGTTGTTTTGGGGGGAGCAGCTTTGTGCTGCGAAGAGGCCGGCACAGAAATAAAAATATTTTCCATTTGGCACTGCAAGTTCCTGCAAGCCAGATCGTCGTAGTGGGACTGATCAGCAACCAATTCTCATTTACGACTTGTCAGGAAGCTCATTCGTGCCTCTGATGCTCAAGCCCTTGCACCGCCGCCGCGGTCCGCTTCACCATGCCCTGATGTCCTGCAGTGCCCTGGCCATGCTGGTCGGCCCGCTGCAGGTGTTTGCCTCGACCGCCACCGAACAGGCCCAGACTCAGGCCCGCCAGGTCCAGCTCGACCTGCCGGCCCAGCCGCTGGACCACGCCCTGACGACGTTCGCCGACCAGGCCGGCCTGCACCTGCTGTACACCACCGGCGACGTCGCCGGCCAGGCCAGCCCGGCCTTGCAGGGCAGCTACAGCATCGAGCAGGCGCTGCAGCAGTTACTGGCCGGCAGCGGCATGAGTTGGCACTTCAGCGATGCCCGCACGGTGACCCTGCGCAAGGCCGACGCTGCGCCGCAGGCGGTCAATCTCAAGCCGATCGAGGTCAGCGTGGCCTCGCGCACCAGCACCGCGATCAGTGAAATCCCCGGCACCGTGTGGGTGGTCGACCAGCAGCAGTTGCGCGAGCAGATCGACAGCGGCGTCAGCCTGAAGGAAGCCATCGGCAAGCTGGTGCCAGGCCTCGACCTGGCGCCGGAAGGCCGTACCAACTACGGCCAGAACATGCGCGGGCGCAATGTGCTGGTGATGATCGACGGGGTCAGCCAGAACAGCTCGCGCGGCCTGTCACGCCAGTTCGACAGCATTTCGCCGTTCAACGTCGAGCGCGTCGAAGTGCTGTCTGGCGCCAGTGCCATCTACGGTGGTGGCGCCACCGGCGGCATCATCAACATCGTGACCAAGAAGGGCGAACCCGGCCCGGCGCGTTTCGAGACCCAGCTCGGTGCCAGCAGCGGCTTCAACAACAGCGACGACCTGGCCACCCGCTTCGCCCAGTCGATCAGTGGCGGCAACGAACGGTTCAACGCCCGCCTGGGGGTTTCCGGAGAGCAGAACGAAGCCTTCTACGACGGCGCCGGCGACCAGATCTTCATCGACAACACCCAGACCGACCTGCAATACAACCGCACCATCGACGTGCTCGGCACCTTGGGGATGCAACTGAACGACCAGCAGAGCCTCGACCTGCTGGCCCAGTACTATGATTCGGGCAACCACGGCAGCACCGGCATTTACTTCCCTAACCTGAACTACAACGCCCCATCCGACCTGGAAGACGCCGAGCTGCGCAGTGGCTACTCGTCGGACCTGGAGCCGCGCACCCGGCGCCTGCTGCTGAACGCCAACTACCACCACACCGACGTGCTGGGGCAGGACTTCTACCTGCAGGCCTCGTACCGCAAGGAAGACGACAACTTCTACCCGTTCCCGTACTACAACCGCGCCACGCCCACCGGCTCGCGCGGGGTGTACTTCGCCGCCTCGCAGCAAAACTTCGAAGTCACCAGCCTCAAGGGCCTGTTCGCCAAGCAGTGGGACGCGCTGAAGCTGACCTACGGCGTGGACCTGGACCGCGAGCGCTTCAACGCCGAGCAGACCACCTTCAACGCCCAGACGTCGTCCGAGTCGGGTGGCCTGGAGCTGGAAAAGGAAAGCAAGGCCGCACGCTACCCCAGCTACCGGGTCGATGGCGTGTCGGTGTACGCGCAGCTGGACTGGCATGCCACCGATAACCTGACCCTGTCCGGCGGCGCCCGGCGCCAGCAGATGGATGTGGACGTCAGCGACTTCAAGGGTGTGCCGGGTGGCAGCAACGATTACCAGGTCAACCTGTTCAACGTCGGTGCCATCTACGACTTCAAGAATGGCCACCAGGTATGGACCAACTACGGCGAAGGCTTCGACCTGCCCGACCCGGCCAAGTACTACGGCAAGCCCGGGCTGAGCGTGGCCGACAACCCGCTGGCCGGCATCAAGAGCCGCCAGGTGGAACTGGGCTGGCGCTATGCCGACCTGGACTGGGATGCCCAGGCAGCGCTGTACTACATCTGGTCGGACAAGATCATCAACGTCGATTCGCAGACGCTGACCATCAATGTGGAAGACCAGAAAAGCCGTGACTTCGGTTTTGAGGGCGCTCTGACCCGACACTTCCAGACCGGCTGGGAAGCCGGTGGCACCCTGCACCTGACCCGCTCCGAGGAGGAGGATGTCGATGGCGGCTGGATCAAGCGCGATGCCCGCTATGCCTCGCTGTCCAAGGCTACCGCGTTCGTCGGCTGGAAGGGCGATGGCCGCAGTGCGCGGCTACAGGCCAACCATGCCTTCAGCCTGAAGGACGATGCCGACCACGAGATCGACGGCTACACCACCTTCGACCTGCTGGGCAGCCAGGATACCGGCTTCGGCACCTTCAGCGCCGGCATCCAGAACCTGCTGGACAAGCAATACAGCACGGTCTGGGGGCAGCGTGCGACGCTGTTCTACTCGCCGACCTACGGGCCGGCTTACCTGTATGACTACCAGGGGCGCGGGCGTACCTACACGCTGACCTGGAGCATGGCTTACTGATTGATGTTGTCTGACCTGGCCTCTTCGCGGGCTTGCCCGCTCCCACAGGTACGGCGCCGCCCTCAGGCATTGTGAGGCCCCTGTGGGAGCGGGCAAGCCCGCGAAGAGGCCAGGTCAGGCAAACGCCGCCAGCAAATCCTGCGCAAACGCCTGCTGTGCCTCGCCAACCGCTTGCGCCCGGTGCCTGGCCAGGGTAAACGGCACCACAAAGTCCAACCCCGGGTCCAGCGCCCACAACAGCCCCTCAGCCTCCCAAGCTTGCGCACAATGGCATGGTAGATAGCCAATATGCCGCCCCGACAGAATGAACGTCAGCACGCTCTCGATCTGCTCCGCCACCGCCATGCTGCGCTGGCTCTGGAACGGCTCACCGCCCTTGAGAAACCGGTACGGATGGCGCACCTGGTCCATCGCCAGCAACCGCTCCCGCCCAACACCAGCCTCACCGAACAGCACATGGCCCTTGCCGCAATACAGCCGTTGCCGCTCCTGGAACAGCGGCTGGTAGTCGAAGGCTGCCTGGTTGCCGGAAAAGTAGCTGATGGCGTAATCCAGCCGCTGTTCCAGCAACAAGCGCTCCAGCTCTGCCGGTGGCGCACTGATCAGCTCCAGCTGCACCGCCTCCTCGCGCCTGCGAAACGCCGCAATGGCCGCCGCCAGCTTCAGGCTCACCGCCTTGTCCTGGTTCTCCGCCATGCCTATGCGCACGGTCCCCAGCAGCCGCCCGGCAACGCCATTGGCCTGCTGGCGAAACTGTTCGATGTTCAGCAATAGCCCACGGGCGGCGTCCAGCAACAACGCGCCCTTTTCCGTCAGGTGAAAGCCACCTTTGCCGCGGCTGCACAGGCGGTAGCCCAGCCGCGCTTCCAGCTGCGCCATGCGCTGGCTGATGGTGGGCTGGCTCAGGCCAAGCACGCCTTGCGCGGCGCTGAAGCCACCGGCCTCGACTACAGTGACGAACAGCCGCAGCAGATGCAGGTCGGGGTCGTGCACCTGTCCGAGCATTACATTGCTCCTGATGAATGTCAGCTTTGCAAACTTGCCATTCCTGCAATGTAACCCGGCTGGCATGCTCGCGGCATCCACCCATTTGCCGAGGTGTTCGCCATGCGTCGATCGTTGTGCCTGCTGTCCCTGGTCCTGGCCTTGCCGCTGCAGGCCGAAGAAAAGGTCGTCAACCTCTACAGCTGGGCCGACTATGTCGCCCCGCAAACCCTCCAGCGCTTCGAGCGGGAAACCGGCTACAAGGTGCGCTATGACACCTTCGACACCACCGAAGTGCTGGAAACCAAGCTGCTGACCGGTGGTAGCGGCTACGACGTGGTGGTGCCGTCGTCAACCGTACTGGCCCGGGCGCTCAAGGCAAATGCCCTGCAGCCGTTCGATCCCCAGGCCATGCCCGGCTATGCCAACCTCGACAAGGACCTGCTGGCCAAGCTCGCCGAGGCCGACCCCGGCAACCGCCATGCCGTGCCCTACACCTGGGGCACCCTGGGCCTGGGGGTGAATGTGGAAGCGGTACGCCAGCGCCTGGGGGATGTACCGCTGGACAGCCTCGACCTGCTGTTCAAGCCCGAGTACGCCAGCCGGTTGAAGGACTGCGGCATCGCCATGCCCGACTCGCCCCAGGAGGTGATCGGCGTGGCCCTGAACTACCTGGGCAAGGACCCTTACAGCCAGGCCAAGGACGACCTGGCCGCCGCGCAGAACCTGCTGAGCCAGCTGCAGCCGTCGATCAGCTACGTCGCCAATGGTCGGCAGATCAGCGACCTGGCCAATGGCAGCGTGTGCCTGGCGCTGACCTACAACGGCGATGCGGCGATGGCCGCCGACCAGGCGCGTCGCGCAGGCAAACCGTTCGAGCTGATCTACCGCATCCCCCGCGAAGGCACGCTGTTGTGGCAGGACAACCTGGTCATTCCCAAGGACGCTCCGCACCCCGAGGCCGCGCGGGCGTTCATCGCCTTCATGCTCAAGCCCGAGTCGGTCGCCGCGCTGACTAACACGCTGTTCTTCGCCAACGCCAACCAGGCGGCCACGCCGCTGGTGGACGAAGCAGTGCGCAACGACCCGGACATCTACCCGTCGGCCGCGGTGCGCCAGCGCCTGTATGCCGACCGCAGCATGGCCCTGGCCGACCTGCGCCAGCGCAACCGCCTGTGGACCGCATTCCGCAGCCGCCAGTAACCGATAACGACAAAGGAACTCGACCGTGGAGCAAGCCGCAAACAACGACCAGGCCATGACCCGCGACAGCCTGTATGGCACCGCTGCGGAAAGTACCTACGCCGGTATTACCAGTTTCTCTCGCCGCCGCTACAGCCGCGACCTGCGTGGTGTCGATGTGGTGGTCAGTGGTGTGCCGTTCGATACTGCCACCAGCAACCGCCCCGGTGCGCGCTTCGGCCCGCGGGCGATCCGCGCCGCCTCGGTGCAGCAGGCCTGGGCCCGGCACTGGCCGTGGGCGTTCGACCCGTTCGACCACCTGGCGGTGATCGACTATGGCGATTGCGCCTTCGACAGCGGCACCCCGCAGTCGGTACCGGACAGCATCGAGGCCCATGCCACGCATATTCTGGAAGCAGGCTGCGCCATGCTCACCCTGGGTGGCGACCACTTCATCAGCTACCCGCTGCTCAAGGCCCATGCCCGCCGCCATGGCCCGCTGGCGCTGATCCACTTCGATGCGCACAGCGACACCTGGCCGGACGAGGAAGGCAAGCGCATCGACCACGGCACCATGTTCTGGCATGCCGCCCGCGAAGGCCTGGTGGACCCGGCCAGCTCGGTGCAGATCGGCCTGCGCACCACCAATGACGACAGCCAGGGCTTTGCCATCCTCGACGCCCGCCAGGTGCACCGGCAGGGCACCGAGGCGGTGATTGCGGCGATTCGCCAGCGGGTGGGCGAGCGGCCGGTTTACCTGACCTTCGATATCGACTGCCTCGACCCGGCCTATGCGCCCGGTACCGGCACACCGGTGTGCGGCGGGCTGAGCACGGTGCAGGCGCTGGAGATCCTTGGCGGGCTGCGCGGCATCAACCTGGTGGGCATGGACCTGGTGGAGGTGGCGCCCGCCTATGACCATGCCGACATCACCGCGCTGGCCGGGGCGACCCTGGCGATGGAAATGCTGTGCCTGTATGCGGCGCGGCACAAGGTGGACAAGGGCCAGTAATTCGGCGTCCGTAGGGGGGTTGTGGGAGCGGCCTTGTGTCGCGAAAGGGCTGCGCAGCAGCCCCCAAGGCCCATACTGAAACATCAGGAATCATCTCCACCCGCATTCACACTTTTGCCGCGAACCCTTCGCGCCTTAGGCTATCAAACCCACCAGGCGCGGCATTTTCGTACAGGAGGTGAAGCATGACCCCGACCTTGCCCATCCTGGCCCTCGGCCTGGTGCTGTGCCTGCCCGCGCAAGCGGCCCCCGAGCCGCCCTTGCAACTCGCCGCCGGCAACAACAACCCCTACAACAGCCCGATCCAGCGCGCCAACCCCAACAGCCGACAGGGCAGCATGCCGGCCACGCCTCCCGTGCGCGGCCCGTCCACCGACCCGTACCAGCGCACGCCCACCCTGGACAACCGCGGCATCGGCAATGGCGACAACCTGCGCCGCCAGCAGCAAACCCCGAACCTGGAGCCCACCCGACCACCCCGCGGCAACCCGCGCGCGCCATGAGCGCCCTACGAAAGGAATCCTGCATGCTTCGAGCACCCTGGCTTGTCACCCTGACCGCCGCCGCACTCCTGCCCCTGCTGGCGCAAGCGGCGGCCGAACAGCAGCTTCGCAGTGAAGAAGGCACCTTGACCGTCAGCACAGTGGCCGACGGCCTGCGCAACCCTTGGGCCCTGGCGTTCCTGCCGGGCGGCAAGGACATGCTGGTCACCGAGCGCGCCGGCAACTTGCGGGTGGTCAATGCCGAAGGCAAGGTCGGCCCGCCGATCAGCGGTGTGCCCAAGGTCTGGGCCGAGGGCCAGGGCGGCTTGCTGGATGTGGTGCTGTCGCCGGAGTTCGCCAAGGACCGCACCGTCTACCTGTCCTACGCCGAAGAGGGCAGTGACGGCAAGGCCGGTACGGCGGTCGGCCGTGGCCAGTTGTCCCAGGACCGCGCCCGGCTGGAAAACTTCAACGTCATCTTCCGCCAGCAGCCCAAACTGTCGGAGGGCAACCACTTTGGCTCGCGTCTGGTGTTCGATCGCGACGGCTACCTGTTCATCGCCCTCGGTGAAAACAACCAGCGCCCGACTGCCCAGGACCTGGACAAACTGCAAGGCAAGATCGTGCGTATATTGCCGAACGGCGAAGTGCCCAGGGACAACCCCTTTGTCGGCAAGGACAATGTGCGGCCGGAGATCTGGTCGTTCGGCCACCGCAATCAGCAAGGCGCCGCACTCAACCCCTGGACCGGCAAGCTGTGGACCCACGAGCATGGCCCGCGCGGCGGCGACGAGATCAACATTCCCGAACCCGGCAAGAACTATGGCTGGCCGATTGCGACCCACGGCATCAACTACTCGCTGTTGCCGATCCCCGAGGCCAAGGGCAAGCATGTACAGGGTATGGTCGACCCGCACCATGTATGGGAGAAGTCGCCGGGGATCAGCGGCATGGCGTTCTACGACAGCCCTAGGTTCAAGGCCTGGGACCACAACCTGTTCATTGGCGCGCTGGCTACCCAGGAGCTGATCCGCCTGCAACTGGATGGCGACAAGGTGGTGCATGAAGAGCGTTTGCTGGGTGAGCTGAAGGCGCGTATCCGCGATGTACGGGTGGGGCCGGATGGCTACCTGTATGTGCTGACCGATGACAAGGACGGCGCGCTGCTCAAGGTAGGCCTGGGCGACGCTTGATCACCACTGTTGTACGCGGCCCCTGTGGGAGCGGGCGTGCCCGCGAAGCAGGCGCCGCGGTGGATGGCACGGGCTTCGCCCGTGTTCGCGGGCACGCCCGCTCCCACAGGGATCGCGGCAGCCTTTTGAATTTGGGTAAGACCGTTGTTCCTACAAGGTCCGCGGTGTGTCAGCCGTGTAGAATGCCGCATGGCTATCGATCCCCATTCCCTCTACCAGCAGGCCCTGACCACCCAGGGCTATGTCGCCGACCCCGCCCAGGCCCGCGCCGTCGAGGCCTTGCAGGCCTGTTTCCAGGCCGTCGAACAGGGCCGCCCCACCCAGGGTATCTACCTCTGGGGCCCGGTCGGCCGCGGCAAGACCTGGCTGATGGACCAGTTCCACCGCTGCCTGCGGGTACCCAGCCGGCGCCAGCACTTCCACCACTTCATGGCCTGGGTCCACCAGCGCCTGTTCCAGCTCAACGGCACCGCCGACCCGCTGCTGGCGCTGGCCGGGGAGCTGGCCGGGCAGATTCGCGTGCTGTGCTTCGACGAGCTGTTCGTCAACGACATCGGTGACGCGATCATCCTCGGCCGCCTGTTCCAGGTACTGTTCGACCAAGGCGTGGTGATCGTCGCTACCTCCAACCAGCCGCCCGAGCAGCTCTACCGCGATGGCTTCAACCGCGAGCGGTTCCTGCCGGCCATCGCCGCCATCCAGCGGCACATGCAGGTACTGCCGGTGGCCGGCGAGCAGGACCACCGCCTGCACCCCGGCGCCGAGCACCAGCGTTACTGGGTGGCGCAAGCGGGGCAGGCCAGCCAGCTGGGCGAGGTTTTCCGCCAGCTCAGCCCCGGCGACGCAGGCCACGATCAGCCCTTGGCGATCGGCCCCCGGCAGGTGCAGGTGGTGCGGCGCAGCGCGCAGGCCATCTGGTGCCGCTTCACCGACCTGTGCGAACAGCCGCTGGCGGCCATGGAGTTCATGGCCCTGTGCGACCGGTTCCCGGCCATCCTGGTGTCGGGCATTCCGGCGCTGGGGGGTGAACAGCGGGCCGGGCGCATTGCCCGGGGTACCGAGGATGCTGCGGCGCGGGTGGCAGCGGGCGACCGTGAGCTGCCGGCGCTGTCGCCCAAGGACGACGCGGTGCGCCGCTTCATAGCCCTGGTCGACGAATGCTACGACCGCCGGGTGGCGTTGTACCTGGAGGCACAGGTGCCGCTGGATGCCCTCTACACTCAAGGGTATCTGGCGTTCCCGTACCAACGGACCCTGAGCCGGCTACGGGAGATGCAACTGCAACGCTTCGCCTGAAAAGGAGCCGAACCATGGAGCCGCTGTCGCATCATCTGCTGACCCAGGCCTACAACAATGGCTGGGCCAACCACCGTCTGTACAAGGCCTGCCTGCAACTGACCCAGGACGAATTCGTCGCCCCCCGCTGCAGTTTTTTCCCGTCGATCAAGGCCACCCTCAACCACCTGCTGACGGTGGACTGGTTCTACCTGCACATGCTCGAGTGCGAGCAGCGTGGCGAGCAGCCCGACGCCGACGGCGAGCGCTTCTTCGACCCCGAACAGCCGTTTGCCACCTGCACCGACCTGCACGCCGAACAGGCCCAGGCCGATCACCGGCTGATCGCCTATTGCCGGGGCCTGCGCGATGGTGAGCTGGCGCGCTATGTGAGCATCGTGCGCCCCGAGCGGGTACAGCGCGAGCAACGGCTGCGGTTGTTGGCGCACCTGTTCGAGCACCAGATACATCATCGTGGGCAGGTGCATGCGATGCTCAGTGATACGGCAGTGAGGCCGCCGCAGCTGGATGAGTTTTTCTGCGAGGAAGAGGTGGGGTTGCGGGCGGCGGATTTTGCCGAGCTGGGCTGGACCGAGGAGCAGGTCTGGAAAGTGTAGGGGGCTGCTTTGCAGCCCTTCGCGGGCTCGCCCGCTCCCACAGGGATTGCACAGGTTTTGGCAGCTGTGCTCTACCCGTGGGAGCGGGCGAGCCCGCGAAGGGCCGCAAAGCGGCCCCTCGACTATTGGCTCACTTGCCCAGCCACTCGACCAGCGTACGGTTGAACCGCACCGGCTCCTCGATCTGCGGCGCATGCCCCATGCCTTCAAAGGTAATCAGCTCACCCTTGGGGATCAGCTTGGCCACCTGCGGCCCCAGCACTGCATACTTGCCCAGCTTCGCTTTCACCTCCGGCGGCGCGATATCACTGCCGATGGCCGTGGTGTCCTGGTCACCGATCAGCAGCAGGGTGGGCATCTGCAGGTCCTTGAACTCGTGGTACACCGGCTGGGTGAAGATCATGTCGTAGATCAGCGCCGAGTTCCACGCCACTGCTTCATGCCCCGGCCCCTTGTTCAGGCCCACCAGCATCTGCACCCAGCGCTCGTACTCCGGCTTCCAGCGCCCGGCGTAGTAGGTCTTGCGCTCATACTCGCGCACGCCGTTGGCATCCAGCTTGAGCTCGCGCGCATACCACTGGTCCACCGTGCGGTAGGGCACGCCCAGGGCTTTCCAGTCTTCCAGCCCGATGGGGTTGACCATCGCCAGGCGCTCCACCTGCTGCGGGTACATCAACGCATAGCGGGTGGCGAGCATGCCGCCGGTGGAGTGGCCGAGCACGATGCTTTGCTTCACCCCCAGCTGTTCGAGCAGGGCATGGGTATTGCTCGCCAGTTGCTGGAAGCTGTACTGGTAGTAGGCTGGCTTGCTGGAGCTGCAGAAGCCGACCTGGTCGGGGGCGATGACCCGGTAGCCAGCCTTGCTCAGGGCATCGATGGTGGTTTCCCAGGTGGCGGCGCAGAAGTTCTTGCCATGCATCAGCACCACGCTGTGACCGTTGGCCTGGCCCTGGGCGGGCACGTCCATGTAGCCCATCTGCAGGGCCTGACCCTGGGACTTGAAGTCGAAATGCTTGAGCGGATGCGGGTAGCTGAAGCCTTCCAACTGAGGACCGTAGGTGGGCGATTCGGCGGCGATGGCCGAACTGCCAGCGAGGCAGGCCAGGGCCAGGGCAGTTGCGCGCAGCATGGGGGCACTCCGTGTAGGGCCATGTAGGAAGGGGCGACTGTAGCAGCCAGTGGACCACGCGGAACGTGAAAGGTGTTACCAGGCGTGAAACCAGCCCAGGGTAATCATCGCCAGCACCCCATAGCGGCCGGCCTTGGCCAGGGTCACCAGCAGCAGGAAGCGCCAGAACGGCTCACGCATGATGCCGGCGATCAGCGTCAGCGGGTCGCCGATCACCGGCATCCAGCTGAGCAGCAGCGACCATTGCCCCCAGCGCTGGTAGCGCTGTTGCGCGCGTTCCAGTTGAGCAGGGTTGAACGGGAACCAGCGTTTGTCACGCAGGTGCTCGATGGCCCGGCCCAGCACCCAGTTGACCACCGAGCCCAGCACATTGCCCAGGGTCGCCACCAGCAGCAGGGTGGCCCAGGCCTCGGGCTGGCGCAGCAAAAGGCCGACCAGCACGGCCTCCGATTGCAGCGGTAGCAGGGTGGCGGCGCCGAAGGCGCTGAGGAACAGCGCCCACAGGCTGAGCATCAGTAGTTGGCGACCACGGTGTCCTTGCCGTCCTGGGTCACGCCGATGACCTGGTAGGCATCCTTGTGGTCACCCATTTCCATGCCGGGCGAGCCCATGGGCATGCCCGGCACGGCCAGGCCCTTGAGGTCGTTGCGCTTGGCCAACAGGCGCACCTGCTCGGCCGGCACATGGCCTTCGACGAACTTGCCATCGATCACCCCGGTATGGCACGACGCCAGGCGTGGCGCCACGCCCAGGCGTTGCTTCACCTCGCTCATGTTCGGCTCGACATGGTCGTTGACGGTGAAGCCGTTGTCGCGCAGGTGGCTGATCCAGGCCTTGCAGCAGCCACAGTTGGGGTCGCGGTAGACGTCGATGGTCTCGGCAGCCTGGGCCAGGCCGGTGATGGCCAGCAGGCCCAGGGGCAGCAGGTGTTTACGCAGCATCATGAAACACTCCTTCAAAAACGTGGGCGGATACCGGCGACCAGGCCTGTGCCTTGCTCGTGCCCGGTGTCGTTGCGGCCCCAGGGGCGGTCCGGTATCCAGCGGTTGGCCAGCAGCATAGCGCAAGCGGCCTTCAGGCGCAGCGCGGCCTGTTGCCCTTCACCAGCGTTGCCAGGCAGCCAGTCTACCTGCCAGGTACTGGTTCCGGATGCCGGCCTGTCATAACGCTGGCTAACGTGCGGCACACCTATCTGAGAGCCTGCTTGATCATGACCCTACCACTGGACTGCCTGTTGTACTCCAAGACCAATCTGATCGGCATCGGACCAAACCTGTCCGAAGAGGAACGCCTGGACGTGCAAACGTTGCTGGACCATGCCGATGAGTTCGCAAGCCGCTTTCTCGACCGGGACGAACTATGGAAAAGCTGGTTCGACCGCTTCCGCAATCGCCTGGAGAAACATGGCTGCGTAAGGACGGCCGCCCTGGAGTTACCGCCCCAGGTCATCAGGGACCATGACGATTTCGATACCAGGCTCGAGCCCATCGGCACAGGCAGCACACCGACGCTGTTGGCCCAACTGGCGCGCGCATCCATGCAGGAACTGCGAATCAGTGCACACGCCAGCAAGTTCCTGCAGTCGGGTTGGCAGAACGACGTCGCCTCATCCTTTCTGATCACACCCTGCCAGAAGGACGAGGAGGGCCAGATCCATCTGGCGGTCTACTCGTTTCGCTTCAATGGCACCGTGGAGATGCGCGACTTCGGATTCTGGAGCGAGACCCAGCGTGACATCGTCGTGTGGAACACCGGCACTATTTATCGTTTTGACGTGGAACGTTTTGCCGGTTTCCGTCAGCAGATTCGTAAAGAGTTGGGCGACCGACGGCTTGGTGCCGTTACCAGGATTGAACTATAGCCACCTTGCTCAAGCTGGCAGGTCACGCATCAACAGGCCATATGCCAACGGCACCTGCTCGGGAACAGGAAGGTAGATGGTGTGGCCATCGCCTGGGGCGACCTGAAGCGGTTGCTGCTGGCCGTTGCTCATGTGCTCGAGATCGAAGTGGTAGTTGCCGCGCGGGGTCATCAGTTCCAGGTGGTCGCCCACGGCGAAGCGATTCTTCACCTTGACCTCGGCCAGGCCGTCGACGCGTGCCCCGGTCAGCTCGCCAACGAACTGCTGGCGCTCGGACACCGAGTTACCGCGCTGGTAGTTCTGGTATTCGTCGTGCACATGGCGGCGCAAGAAGCCTTCGGTGTAACCGCGTTGGGCCAAGGATTCGAGGTTGTCCATCAGCGAGCGGTCGAATGGTCGCCCGGCCACCGCATCGTCGATCGCCTGGCGGTACGACTGCACGGCGCGGGCGCAGTAGAAGTGCGATTTGGTACGGCCTTCGATCTTCAGCGAGTGCACGCCCATGGCGGCCAGGCGCCCGACGTGCTGGATGGCGCGCAGGTCCTTGGCATTCATGATGTAGGTGCCGTGCTCGTCTTCGAACGCCGGCATTTCGGTGCCGGGGCGGTTGCTTTCCTGCAGCAGGAATACCTGCTCGGTCGGTGCACCCAGGCCCAGGGTCGGCTGCACTTCGCGCACGATGTCGCCGGTGGCGTTCTCGGTGGCCGGTGTGGCGTCGTACTTCCAGCGGCAGGCGTTGGTGCAGGTGCCCTGGTTGGCATCGCGCTTGTTGAGGTAGCCCGACAGCAGGCAACGGCCGGAGTAGGCCATGCACAGGGCACCGTGGACAAACACCTCCAGCTCCATGCCCGGCACCTGCTGGCGGATTTCCTCGATCTCTTCGAGCGACAGTTCGCGCGACAGGATTACCCGGCTCAGGCCCAGTTGCTGCCAGAATTGCACGCTGGCCCAGTTGACCGTGTTGGCCTGCACCGACAGGTGCACCGGCATCTGCGGAAAATGCTGGCGTACCAGCATTATCAGGCCTGGGTCGGACATGATCAGCGCGTCCGGTGCCATCTCGATCACCGGCGCCAGGTCCTTGAGGAAGGTCTTCAGCTTGGCATTGTGCGGGGCAATGTTGACCACCACGTAGAAGCGTTTGCCCAAGGCATGCGCCTCCTGGATGCCCAGGGCCAGGTTGGCATGGTCGAACTCGTTGTTGCGCACCCGCAAGCTGTAGCGTGGCTGGCCGGCGTAGACCGCGTCGGCGCCATAGGCGAAGGCGTAGCGCATGGTCTTGAGGGTGCCGGCGGGGGCCAGCAGTTCGGGCTTGGCGATAGGGGTCATGTGCGCACCGGAGCAAAAGGCGCGGATGCTAGGGCTGGCAGATACGGCGCGTATTGATTTGCATCAAGGAAATGGCGGCACTTTTGCCAAGGCGCGGTGCACTAATAACGCATAAGCCATGCGAGGACCCGCGATGAACCAGACCGCCCTGCAGAACAAAGCCCTGGCAGTACTGCTGGCGCTGGTGACCATTGCCTTCATCTGGATCCTGCTGCCGTACTACGGTGCGATCTTCTGGGCGGTGATACTCGGCATCCTGTTCGCCCCGCTGCAGCGCCACCTGCTGCTGCGTTTCGGCCGAAGGCGCAACCTGGCTGCGGCGGCCACCTTGCTGGTGTGCCTGCTGGTGGCGATCCTGCCGGTGATCATCACCAGCGCGCTGCTGGTGCAGGAGGGAGCCGCCCTGTACCAGCGCATCGAGCACGGGGAGCTGGATATTGCCGGTTATGTCGAACGCGGCAAGGACATGCTTCCGGCGTTTGCCCAGCAGGGCCTGGACAGCATGGGCATGGGCAACCTCGACGGGCTACGCGACAAGATCACCAAATGGGCCACCCAGGGCAGCCAGGTGCTGGCCAGCCAGGCGTTCAACTTTGGGCAGGGCACGTTCGAGTTCGTGATCAGCTTCGGCATCATGATGTACCTGTTGTTCTTCTTCCTGCGCGAAGGCGCGGAGGTCGCCCGCCAGGTGCGTCTGGCAGTGCCGCTGCCCGAACACCAGAAGCGCCGTTTGCAACTGAAGTTCAACCGTGTGGTGCGGGCGACGGTAAAAGGCAACGTGCTGGTGGCCATTACCCAGGGGGCGCTGGGCGGTTTCATTTTCTGGGTGCTGGATATCCCGAGTGCGCTGGTATGGGCGGTGCTGATGGCGTTTCTGTCGCTGTTGCCGGCGGTGGGGGCGGGGATCGTGTGGGCACCGGTGGCGGCGTATTTCCTGCTGACCGGTGCGATTTTGTCGGGGGTGATCCTCACCGCGTTCGGCGTGCTGGTGATCGGCCTGGTAGACAACTTGTTGCGGCCGATCCTGGTGGGCAAGGACACGCGCATGCCGGACTACCTGATTCTGGTGTCGACGCTGGGCGGGCTGGCGGTGTTCGGGCTCAACGGCTTCGTGATCGGGCCGTTGATCGCGGCGCTGTTCGTGTCGAGCTGGGCGATCTTCGCGGCAACCAAACCCCGGGTGCAGTTGCCGGAGTAGGGGCGGGCCTTGCTGGGGCTGCTTTGCAGCCCATCGCCGGGTCAGGATGTTTGCGGCATCTCACCCTTGGCCAGGCGCCGGTTGATGTCGGCGATCACTTCGGGCAGTTCGTTGATGGTGTCGATCAGGTAGTGCGGACGGGAGCCGGCGAACAGGGCGTGGATGCGCTGGCGCTCGCTTTCCAGCTTCTCGGCGCTCAGCGCGCGGTAGCCTTCCCAGGTCAGCCCCAGGGCATTGCCCGAGCACACCAGGGCCACGGTCCACATGCCGGCACGGCGGCCTTCGAGAATGCCCGGCACGGTATCGTCGACCTTCACGCACGCCGCCACGTCGTCGATTCCCAGCGCGATCACGTTGGCCAGGGCCTGGGCCGGCCATGGGCGGCCGTTCGGGGTTTCGTCGGTGGCCACCACATGGTCGGCCACGTAGCCGTTCTGCGCGGCCAGCTCCACCACCTTGTCCATCACCACCTTCGGGTAGCCCGAGCAAGAGCCGATCTTCAGGCCGTCCTGGCGCAGCCCGGTGAGAGTGTCCAGGGCGCCGGGGATCAGCGCCGAGTGCACGGCGATCTTCTCGATCTGCAGCGGCATGAAGCGGTTGTAGATGGCGGTGACATCATCGTCGGTCGGGGTACGGCCGAACACCTTGCGGTAGCGCTCGGCAATTTCCGGCACATCGCACAGGGTGCGGATGTGGTCCCACTTGCCCATGCCCATCGGGCCACGGGCTTCTTCGATGGACACCTGCACATCGAATTCGGCAAAGGCTTCGACAAAGATCTGGGTCGGGGCGAAGGAGCCGAAGTCGACCACGGTGCCGGCCCAGTCGAGGATGGCGGCTTGCAGCTGGGTAGGGTTGCTGTAGTTCATGTGCGCTTGTTCCTGAAATTGGGTGGGCAAAGGGTCAGATGTCCAGCACTTCCATTTCCCGCAGCACCTCGGCCACGGCATTCACGGCGGCCTGCATGCCATCCGCTCCGACCACGCCGATGCAGCCGACACGGAAGGTTTCCACCTGGGTCAGCTTGCCCGGGTAGAGGATGAAGCCCTTGGCCTTGACCCGCTCGTAGAAGTCCTTGAACTGGTAGCGGGGATCGTTCGGTGCGTGGAAGGTGACGATGATCGGCGCCTGGATCTCGGCGGGCAGGAAGCTGCGCAGGCCGATGGCGGCCATGCCGTCGAGCAAAGTCTTGCAGTTGTCGGCATAGCGCCGGTTGCGTGCCGGCAGGCCTCCCTCCTCGTTGTATTGCTGCAGCGCTTCGTGCAGGGCAGCGACCACATGGGTCGGCGGGGTGAAGCGCCATTGGCCGGTCTTGGCCATGTAGGTGTGCTGGTCGTGCAGGTCCATGGCCAGCGAGTGGGCGTTGCCTTCGGCAGCGGCCAGGGCGGTTTTCTCGGCGAACACGAAGCCCATGCCAGGTACCCCTTCCAGGCATTTGCCGGAGGCGGCGATCAGCGCCTCGAAGGGGATGGCGCGGGCATCGATCGGCAGTGCGCCGAACGAGCTCATGGCGTCGATGATCAGGCGCTTGCCGTGGCCTTTGACCACCTGGGCGATCTCGGGCAGCGGGTTGAGGATACCGGTGCTGGTTTCGCAGTGGATCAGCGCGACATGGGTGATGGCCGGGTCGGCGGCCAGCAGGCGGTCGACGTCGGCGGCGGTGGTCGGCTGGTCTTCGGCGGTTTCGAAGGTGCTGTAGGCACGGCCCAGCACTTTGCAGATCTTCGCCAGGCGCTGGCCATAGGCGCCATTGATCAGCACCAGGACCTTGCCGTCACGCGGCACCAGGGTGCCGATGGCCGCTTCCACGGCGAAGGTGCCGCTGCCTTGCAGGGGCACGCAGTGGTGGCTGGCGCTGCCGTCGATGATGGCCAGCAGTTGCTCGCAGACACTGGCAGTCAGTTGGTTGAAGTCGCGGTCCCAGGAGCCCCAGTCCACCAGCATGGCTTGGCGGGTGCGGATTGATGTGGTCAGGGGACCGGGGGTCAGCAGAATCGGGGCGTTGCTCATTCCGTTATTCCTCACAAGCGGTGGGCTGAAACTACGGGGCCTAGGTTGCAATTGGCGCTGTCATCAATCAAATTGTTTGTTGTTATCCGAGCTATAAGTAAGGCCGATAAATATGAACCTGTTCCAGTTGCGTGCCTTCGATGCCGTGGCCCGTGAGGGCAGCTTCACCCGTGCCGCCGCACGCCTGTTCATCAGCCAGCCGGCAGTGACCGGGCACGTGAAGGCGCTGGAGGAGCACTACCAGATCACCTTGCTGCGGCGTACCGCGCGGCGGGTTGAGTTGACCGAAGAGGGCACCCGCCTGGCAGCCATCACCCGCGCCATGTTCGGGCTGGCCGAAGAGGCGCAGGCCATGCTCGAGGCTAATCGCCAATTGCTGACCGGGCGCCTGGAGGTGGCGGCCGATGGCCCGCACCGGGTCATGCCGATGCTGGCGCTGCTGCGCGAGCGCTACCCGGGCATTACCGTCAACCTGCGCTTGGGCAATGCCCAGGAAACTTTGGCGGCATTGCTCAGCGAGCATGCCGACGTGGCCGTGCTGACCGAGATCGAGCCGCGCAAAGGCCTGCATCTGCAGAACCTGTGCGAGTCGCGGTTGTGCGCCTTGCTGCCGGCGGGGCATGCCTGGGCCAGCGGCGAAGGTGATTTGCCGCTGGCCGAGCTGCACCAGCAAATCATGGTGTTGCGCGAACCCAGCTCCACCACCCGGCGCACCTTCGACAAGGCCTGCAGCAAGGCCGCCGTGCAACCTCGGGTGCTGCTGGAGCTGGATAGCCGCGAGGCGGTGACCGAAGCGGTGGCCTCGGAGCTGGGCATTGGCGTGGTGTCGTCCACCGAAGTGGCCAATGACCCGCGGGTAGTGGCACGGCCGCTGGCCGGTGACGGCCTGGTCAACCAGCACCTGATCGGCTGCCTGGAGCGCCGCCGTGAGCTGCGCCTGATCCAGGCGTTCCTCGGCCTGGCGGCAGGGCTGTGATGGCTGTTTTCAACGGGGCGGCCTAAGATGGCCGGCATTGAGCCGACAGGACCGTCGATGAGCGAGAAAGACACCATTTCCATGCAGCTGGTGCGCGAGGCGCTGTTGCAGACCTGCCCCGCTGGCGAGCCCGATATCGGCTTGCTGGCCCGGGCGGGTATCGCCGTCGAACAGCTGCACCTGCCTGCGGCGCGAGTCAGCGCCGAGTCCTATGCCCGGCTCTGGCGTCTGCTGGCGCGGCGCTGCAACGATGAGTTCTTCGCCATGGACCCGCGCGGTCTGCGCAGCGGCAGCCTGGCGTTCATGTGTCGTGCCAGCATGGGCCAGCCGACCCTGGGCGCTGGCCTGGAAACCGCGCTGGCGTTCCTGTCACTGATGCTTGAAGACCTGCAGCCAAGCCTGGTGCGCCAGCAAGGCCTGGCCGAAATCGTCATCAACGAGCCGCGTGACACACCGCGCCGCGCTTTCACCTATTTCACCTTCTGGATGATCGTGCACGGTGTGACCTGCTGGCTGGCCGGGCGGCGTATCCCGATCCTGGCCATCGATCTGCGCTGTGCCGAGCCGCCGTTCTGCGATGACTACCGGGTGATGTTTTCGGAAAACCTGCAGTTCGAGCGCCCGCGCACGCGCATGATCATCGCTGCCGAATGCCTTGAGCTGCCGCTGCGGCGCAGCGAAGAAGAACTGCAGCGTTTTCTGGCCGAGGCGCCGGGCAACATCCTGGTCAAGTACCGTGACCCGGCCAGCCTCGGGCGGCGCATTCGCACCGACCTGCTGCGCCTGGATCCGGGGCAGTGGCCCGATGGTGACAGCCTGGCGCGGCAGTTGTGCCTGTCGCCCTCTACCCTGCGCCGGCGGCTGGCCGAAGAGGGTCAGAATTACCAGGGGTTGAAGGACAGCGTGCGGCGTGAGCTGGCGATTGCCTGGCTGAGCCAGGAAGACGCAGCCATGAGCGAAATCGCCGAACGCCTGGGTTTTGCCGACAGCAGTTCGTTCTACAAGGCGTTTCGCAAGTGGTTCGGCTGCAACCCCGGGCATTACCGTGCGCTGATCCTCAAGCGCGGCAGTGGCGGCTAGGGGACCACGCCTTCCCGCTGCCGGCCGCCGCCGCTGGCAAGCATCGTGACGAGTCGATCACTGACCAGGAAATCGACGATGTCTCAACCTGCCTTGCATCCCAAGTTGCTTCACCCCGCCGAAGACTTCATCGCCCAAAGCTTGCCCGCCTGGTTGAAGGCGGCCAAGCCCAAGCAGCTTGCCAGGCTGCAACTGCGTTTCAATGCCTATCTTGCGAGTCAGCGGCAGATGGCAGGGTTCGCCGACCGCCTGCAGCCTCTGGACCGTTTTGCCAAGCAACTGTTCGAGCCTGCCTTGCGTCAGGACAGCCAGCTGAAGCTGCAGGTTGACCTGGACAAGCTGGTGTGGCGCGAAACACGCGCACGGCTGGATGTGAGAACCGGCTTGATCCCTGATTATCAACCGTACTTCGTGCGCATGCCGGCCTTGCAAAAGCTGTTGCAGAACTTCAAGGCCAACGAGTCCTTCTTCCTCGGCACCGCCTTGACCCTCCCGGGAGCCCACCAGGACGAGCAGGTGGTGAGCGAAGACATCGACCGGATTGTCAGCCTGTGCCGCCAGGTGGATGTCGGCAGCGCCTACCAGCGGCACCTGGCGCAGGTATTGACCCCTGACTATGAAAAAGCCCTGACCACCGACCGGCGCCTGGAACTGGCCGTGGCGGTCGAGATCGCGGCCATCAAGCAGCAGCTGGATCCGCAAGACCTGCTGCTGCTGCGTGTCGCGTGCAAGGATGAACACGCCGTGATCAAGGGGCCGCTGCAGCTGGAGATCGGTGCGCTTGAGGTCCTTGGCTGCCGGGTGGATGGCGCGCTGGCGGTTGAATTGATCGAGCAGTCCCGCCACCAGTCCACGTTTCCCTTCGGGGTACCTGGGCGCTTGAAAAGAGTGATCCTGTACACCCCTGACGATCAGGCGCAACCCCTGCGCGCGTTCACCAACTGGGATGAGGCGAACCGCGTCCTGGCCACGGCGATGGGCAACCAGGACTATCGGCAGGCATTCGTGCGGCGCATTGCCTTGGGTGATCGCGCCACTTGTGAGCAGGCCCTGGCCACACGCTTGCAGGATGCACAACCTGACCTGGAACCCCGCAGGGTGTTGGAAGCGGGGGACGGTTTTGCGTCGATGGCCGCCTGGCACATTCAGCGAATCAAGGCCGATGCACGTTTCCTTGCGGTGCCCACCGCCCAGGCCGATGACGCGGCTTCGGAGCAGCGCCTGGACGAGCTCAAAGGCGCCGGCCTGGTATTGCTCAACCTGGCGGGCCTGTTCGTGCCGGTCATCGGGGCTTTGCTGCTGGCGGACCTTGCCAGGCAACTGTTGACCGAAACTTTCGAGGGCGTGCGTGACTGGCAGTTGGGCCATCAGCATGAGGCCTTGACGCATATGCTTCAGGTGGCCTTCAGCGTGGCAACCACCGGTGCGGTGGTTGTCGGTGTCCATCTGGCCCGCAGCGCATTCGTCGAAACCTTGGAGCCGATTATCACCGAGGATGGCCGGCAACGGCTTTGGCGCAATGAGCTGGCGCCTTACCAGGACATTACACCACCAGTACAGCTGAAGGAGCTCGACAACGGCTTGCTCGCCGAGGGTGAGCGCCATTGGTGGCGGTTGAATGGAGCCTTGTATCGGGTAAGGCAAACCGCCAATGGCGTCTGGCGCTTGCTGCATGCCGACGGTGAGGCAGCGTTCGGGCCGGTGCTGGAACGCTGCTCTGCGCGTGGCTGGCGGCTGGCTTATGAGCGGCCACTGGAATGGCAGGGCGCCGCGCTGTTGCTCGGGCGGCTCTGGCCGGCTGCGGCCGCGATGGACGCTGTGCGGGTGGAGCAGGTGCTGAAAGTCGCGGATGTCGACGAGGCCTACCTGCGTGGCCTGCTGGTGGAGCGGCGAGCGATGCCAGTGCAGCTGCGCGATACCTTGCAGCGCTTTGCCGTGGACGCGCGCGCGCAAGCCTTTTTCAGCCGGCTGGAAGCGGGGGAGGCCGATACCGATTCCGACTTGTGGCAATGGTGCATCGAAAGGCTGCAGCTGCAGGATGAAACCGTCGAAGAACAGGCGCTGTCGATCGGTGACGCGGCAATCGAGTTGCGTGAGGCGATGCTCGAGCATTTCTCCAGGCTTTACCTGGCTGACGACCCGCTGCTGGGATTGATC
This sequence comes from Pseudomonas sp. S1(2024), assembly GCF_046557535.1. NCBI lineage: Bacteria > Pseudomonadati > Pseudomonadota > Gammaproteobacteria > Pseudomonadales > Pseudomonadaceae > Pseudomonas > Pseudomonas sp. S1(2024). The sequence goes on along the minus strand of NZ_JBKGFP010000062.1, from coordinate 12,846 downwards.
CAGCGCGACTTCCCGACGCTGCCAGAAGCCTATGCCCTCGATGTGCTGGAGCAGGCCACCGAGGCTGTGCGCTTGCGCATGCAGGCAGAGTCCCGTCTGCCGCTGGCGTTGGCTGAGCAGGCGCGGGTGGCCCTGCAACTGGCGCGCCTGACCCGCATGCGCGAAGCGTTGTACCTGCAAGGCAGTTACCGGCCGGAAGTGGTGGCGCTGGCCTTTGCCCTGCTGCGTCGGCATGGCCCCGGCGCTGCCGGGTTCAACCTGGTGTTGCGTCGTGACCCGTATGCTGGGGCGGCGATGGAACGGCTGTTCGCCGAGACCGACCTTGAGCAGGACGTGGTGCTGGTCAGGCGGGAAGGGCGCTTCCAGCTCTACAACGACAGAGGCTTGCCGGATGAGCGCGAGGTCGCCGCCCCCGAGGGGCTGTTCGAGGTGCTGGCCGCTTGCCTGCCCGTGGAATACCGGGTGCGACAGGGTTGGAATGGCACCGATGCGCCGACCAGAATCCGCGAGCAGATGCAGGCCTGGCTACCCGGTGACCGGCAGGCCCTGCTGCGCCTGCTCGGCTGGCGGGAGGCAAGGCCCATGGCATCGCCCATGCAGCGTTTGGCCGATGGCCGAGCGGGCTATCCACTGGGTGGCTGCCAGTCGTGCATCGGCTCGCCGGAGCGTGTGGTGCGGCAGCGGGTGCGGGCCTTGTACCCCGGTATCGGGGATGTCGGCGTCGATCGCTATGTCCAGAGCCTGTTGGACATGCGCGGGGGCCTGTTCGAGAACCTGCTGCGTGTCGAGCAGGAATACCGCCGCCTGGATGACAGCTTGCAGGCCTGGGTTGCAGAGGTGGCGGGCAGCGCCAGCCGCGCACGCCGACGCGTCGCAGATTCGTTGCGGCGTGCCTGGCAGATGCGCAGCGACCGCGCCGTCGGGGCTATCGGCAACGATGCGGTGCTAAGCCTGAGCATCGTCGCCGTGCCGGTGGGCAGCCTGCCTGTATTGCCGATCGGGACGGACTTCTCGCACGTGTCGGAATTGACCCTGTCGGCGCTCGGTCTGGATGCCATCCCGCCGGGGTTCCTCGCCTGCTTCCCCGATCTGCTGTGCCTGGACATGAGCGACAACGCCTTGCGCGCGCTACCTGCGGGGCTGGAGCGGTTGACCGCCTTGCGCCAGTTGCTGATGCCGCGCAACCGTATTCGTATCTCGGAGCCGCAGGCCAATGTGCTGACCGACCTGGCGCTCTTGCGTTCGCTGGACCTGAGTGACAACCCGCTCGGCGACATCAGGCTACAGTTCGAGCGGCTGCCCAGCTTGCGGATCCTGCGCTTGAACCGGGTGCAGATGGCGGCGCTGCCCCGGGGCCTGGAGTGGTGTGGCCTGTTGGTGTTCGCCGACCTTCGCAACAACCAGATAGCCGAGTTGCCGGCAGCCTTGTTTCAGGCCCCGTTGCAGTTGCGCCGTGCCATGCACCTGGAGGGCAATGCGCTGCCAGTGCAGGATCTCGATCGCCTTTATGCCGCCGAACGCCTGCTGGCCACGCCCCGCCCGCAACGGCACGCCCCGGCCCGGGAACAATGGCTGCAGACCCTGGACCCAGCGGCGCGGCAGGAGCAGCAAGGGAAATGGGATGCGCTGAATGCCGAGCCCGGCAGCCTGGCTTTCTTCGAGCTGCTCAGGCAACTGACGAGCACGGCCGAATTCAGCAAGGCGCCGGCCGAACTCGGGTTCAGGGTATGGGCAATGCTGGATGCCGCCCATGCCGATACCACCACGCGCATGGCGCTGTTTGACCTGGCAGCGGAGCCCACCACCTGTGTGGACAGCGTTTCCACCGTGTTCAGCCGCCTTGAGGTGCGCATGCATGTCGAGCAGGTCACCCGCGGCGGCGACCCGATTTCGACTCGCGCGGCACGCCTGCAGTTGGCCAAGCGGCTGTTTCGCGTGCACTGGGTAGAGAAAATCGCCCGACGCGAAATCGACGCCCGCTACCAGGACGGACGTTGGAGCCGCGGGAACCATGATGAAGAGGAGGTGGAGGTCAATCTTGCCTACCTCAGCGGCTTGGCCCAGCGCCTGGACCTGTTGGGCCAACCTCGCCACATGCAGTTTGGCAGGCTGGCCAACGTGTCGCCGCTGCAACTGGAGGAGGCCTTCAAGGAAGTGCTTGAGGTGGAGGCGGGCGAGCAACGGATCGTGTTCATCAGCGAGCGTGATTTCTGGTTGCCGGTACTGCGGGCAGAGCATGCGGACGACTTCGAAAGCCTGGAAACGCAATTCTCCCTGCGGCTGGAAACACTGGACGAGCAAAGGGAGGCCTTGACCAGTGACGAGTACTGGAACCTGAGCAACGCTCTGCGCGACGAGCGCGAGCAGGCCCTGGCCAGCCTTGCCCAGCGCCTTACGCGCGAAGCGTTCATGGTGCCGTGACGGCCCTTCAGGGGCGGCACGCAGTGTGCCGCCCTGCTTCTACTGCAGGGGTTCCCTCTGCGCAAGCACCGGCAGGTTGCACACCATGCGTGGCTTTCGACAGTCATCCAGGGACCTGCCATGACCCGCGAACCACACGCCCCACAGCCCGCCTCTGCGTCTTCCAGCCACTTGCACGACGGTTTCATCGGTGACCGGTTGCCTGCCTGGCTCAAACAGGCCACGCAAAGCCAGATACGCACCTTGCGCGAAAGCCTGGAAGCCCATCATGCCACCCAGGCCCGGTTGCGCGGGATCACCCTGGCGTTGCCGTCACCGCAGCAGTTCGCCGAACGGCAATTCGCCAGTTTGTTGCGCGAGCCGCTGCCGGGCGACGTAGCGTTCTGGCAGTTGGAGTGGCTGGAGGTTTCCCATCGTTTTTCGTCCACGCCCGGCGCAGAGCCGCCATTTCCCACTTACGGGCAACGGCGTGAAAACGGCTTGCTCCGCCTGATGCGCAACTTTGCCGTCAGCAACGATTTCTACCTGGGAACCGGGTTGGTCGCGCCGGGGCAGGAACGGGTACTTTCGCGAGGCACCGATGAACTGGTCGAGGCGTGCCGCAAGCTCGATGCCGGGCGCCTGTACCAGCAGGAACTGGACCGCACATTCGATGCCGCGGCACAGCGCATCTTGTGTGAAGACAAACGCTCCGGGCTGCGCCTGGCCGTGCAGGTTGCCGCGCTGAAAGGCGAGATTACCGAGCCGGTCAAGGAGGCATTGCACGCCCTGGTGGATAAACCCGCGGATCGGCGATCTGCCAGCCTCACGGGCCACCCGGGCCTGCTCGAAGCCCTCGGTTGCCCAGTGGCAGATGGTGTGTGGATTCAACTTCGCGACAGACATGGGCAAACGCAGGGCGGCGTGCTCTACCTGCCCAGTGACCCGGTACAGGCGTTGCGACACTTCGACAGCCATGCCTCGATCAACCGCGCGCTGGTGGCCGAGCTGCGCCATGAACCCTATCGCCAGTCATTCAGCCAGTTGATCGGCCTGGATCAGCGTGCCGGGTTCATGCACAAGCTGCGGGCCCGACTGGAGGATGACCAGCCGGACCTGGAGCTCGATGGCAGCGTGCCGCAGCATGACATTTTCCAGGCGCTGGCTGCACAGCAGACAAACCGGGTGAAGCAGGATGGCCGCCTGTTGCTGGTGCCGACCGCCGATGCCGATGAAGCTGCGTCGCGTGAACGGCATGAGGCGTGGAAGGCCGCCGGCCTCGATGTGCTCAACCTCGCTGGCCTGTTCATTCCGGTGGTGGGTGGCTTGCTGCTCGGGCAACTGGTGGCCCACACCCTCTCGGAGGTTTTCGAGGGCACGCAGGACTGGTTGCGAGGCCATCAGCACGAGGCGCTGGAGCACATGCTGGGCGTTGCCGAGATACTGGCGGGCACCGCCGCGACGGTGGCGGGCGTCACCTTCGTGCGCAGCGCGTTCGTCGCGGCGCTGGAGCCGGTAAGGCTCGCCAATGGGGCGGGGCGCTTGTGGGCCGGTGACTTGGCGGTCTTTGCCTCGACACCTGGAACGGTCACCTTGGGCGCGGACGGTGCCTATGCCGATGGAGGGCGCCGCTGGATAAAGGCCGACGGAGTCTTCTACGAGGTTCACCGGCCTGACCCCGATGGTCCCTGGCGTCTGCGCCATCCCGGTCGCGAAGAGGCGTATGGCCCGGTCGTGCTGCACAATGGCGAACGTGGCTGGCGCCTGATGCACGATGAGCCGCAGCGCTGGCGCGACCCTGCGAAAATGCTCGATACCCTTTGGCCGCGCAATCAACCTTTCGATAGCCAGCAGGCGCAGCAGATCTTGCGCATGGCCGGCATCGATGAGGACGAGCTGCGCGGCCTGCTGGTGGAAAACCGGCGAACGCCCGCCAGCTTGCGGGAAACCCTCAGGGCATTCGATGCCGATGCTCGGATCGACACATTCTTTCGCGATCTGGAGCGCGACACTGTCTCCGATCAGGACTTGCAGCTGCTGGCCTGGTGCGAGGCCCGACCGGGCAGTAAAAAAGGGCGTGCCGCAGTGCTTGCGGACCGACCAAGGTCAAGCGACCTGCTGTTCGCTCGGCTGACACGCCTGCAAGAATCGTCGGAACCTTTGCTCAAGCCGCTGATGGCGCTGGGGTTGCCTGAACCCTATGCGCGCGATCTGGCCGATGGGGCAAGTCACGAGGCCCGTCAGCAGTTCGTCAACAGTGGGCAGCTGTCGCACAGGTTGGCCATCCAGGCCAGGTCATTGTGCTCGGTGGCGAAGGTGAGCAGGGCGATGGCAGGGCTTTATCTGCCGAGCGCGTATAGCGATGAAACGGGAATGCTTGTGTTGGCATTGCTGAATGTCGAGGCCATGGATGCGTTCAGCCTGGCATTGAGAAAAGCTGTTTCCGATGCCGTGGAGCTGAAGCGCATCGGTTCGGTTGCTGACGTGGTCGACCAGCGGGTGCTGGTGCGTGAGCAAGGGGTTTTTGCCCTGTACGACGGGCGAGGCCGAAAACTCGCGATGCAGCCACCTGCGTCCTCGGACGTTTTCCAGGCCGTGCTGGCCGCGCTCAAGTCGCGCAACCTGCTGGGGCGGTTGGGCCTGGCCGAGAACGCCAATGCCGAGCGCCTGCGCGAGAAGCTCATGGCGTACCTGGGTACCCATGAGGAAATAGCCCGCATGCTGGGCTGGGCGTCGACGGAGCGTTGGTTCAACCCTGGGCAGCGCCTTGCCGATGGCCGCGTCGGTTTCCTGCTCAGCGGGCGCGCGGCACTGCCCACCACACCCAGGGAACAACTGCGGGCCGGCCTGAGGCGATTCTTCCCGGGGCTGGGCGATTCGCTGGAAACGCAAGTTGACCGCTGGCTGCTGCAGAATGTGCCGGTCGCCGATGCGCTCCTGGCGCTTCAGGACGATTTTGAGCAGTTGAACCGCGCGCTCAATGGCTGGGTGTCGGCTGCGGCGAGTGACACAATGCGGGCGCGACGCCAGCTGTTCGCCGAACGATTGCTGCGTGCCTGGCAGGCGCTTGGCGACCATGTGGAGGTCGACAGTGACGGCAAGCGCCAGGGGTTGCGCCTGGTCCTGAATGACTTGCCAACCGATTCGTTGCCGGTCATGCCTGCACCTATCGATTTCTATCACGTAACCACCCTGGTACTGAGCGAGACGACCATCGGGGTGGTGAACGAGGAGTTTCTGCGGGCATTCACCTACCTGCAGGAGCTGGACCTGAGCCACAACCAGCTGTTGCGCTGCCCGCGCGGGCTTGGCTACCTGACCAACCTGCGCCGGTTGCGCCTGGGGCATAACCGCATTCGCCTGGATGCCCATGCCATCGAAGCACTGAACGGGTTGCCGCTGCTCAGCCACCTCGACCTGAGCTACAACAGCCCGCTGGGGGTGTACGAAATGCGCTTCCATCACCTGCCTCATCTGATCGAGCTGAATTTGCGCCGCTGCGGGCTCAGCGAGTGGCCCAGAGGGCTCGAGCTGTGTGGCTTCCTGCAACGAGCCGACCTGCGTGACAATTTCCTGCGGGGTGTGCCTGACGGCGTGCTGGCCATGCCGCTGGAGTTTCGCCAGCGCATCCTGATTGATGGCAACCGCCTGACCATGGCCGATTACGGCAAGCTGTATGCCTTGGAGCCGCTTCTGGAAGAGCCGCAGGAAGAGATCGGCCGAGCCTGGTGGGTCGGTTCCGACTCCGCCAGCCATGGGCGCGGCGAGCTTTGGGACCGGCTGAGCACCCGGGACGAAAACGCCCGCCTGTTCGATCTGCTGGAGCTTTTGCAAGGCTTGGCGGACTTCAGCTGGCCCAAGGCTTATCTGCTGCGCATGGGCTGGCAATGCCTGTCGATGCTGGAGACAGACGTCGAGTTCGCTCGCCAGGCGCAACTGGCGGCCGACGATGTGGTGATGGATGACAACGGTGCCATCGACCTGTTCAGCCGACTGCTGCGTCTGCATGCCGAGCGCGACGCGGCAGGCGATAGCGCCCAATCCCGTGGCCCGAGGTTGCTGGCATTGGGGCGCGCCTTGCAACGCCTGGACCGCCTTGACGAGTATGTCGAGGCCGAGCGGCAAAACCTCGAAGGCTTCGCTGAGCCTGCAGTACTGGCGACGTTGGCAATGCGCTACAGGGTGCGCTTGCGGACCAGGCTCAGGTTGCCGTTCCAGCCTGCCAGAATGCGCCTCAGGGCGGCCGCCGTAGGGTTGAGCGAGCATCGGCTGCAGGCGGCAGAGGCAGCCGTGGGAAGGGCGGACGTTCTCGATGATGTAGTGGCCGACTTGTGCACGCGCGCGTTCTGGCAGCGCTTTGTGCAACAGCACTTTGCGCAGCCGTTCAACGACCTGGAGCAGCTCGCCGGTGAGCAGCGGGCGGCACTGGCGGTACGGCGCGATGAACTGGGTGAGGCACAGTATCTGAACCAGGCACAGGCACTGGATGCGCAGCTGCAGGCCGATCGGCTGGCGTTGCAACAGCAGCTGACCCGGCACTACGTGATCAGCCTGGAGCGCGCACCGGGCTGATGGCCACCGGCCAAACCGGTCATCCAGTTTGACAACTTAGGCCATTGCCGCGACGCCAGCGCGGCGCGAACATCGTCGGACCGATGGTTCAACTCCAAAAACAAGAAACCAGGAGTCCGACGATGCGCGATTACACCGAGGCCGCTCGTGCGTTCGACCATGGCCAGGCCGCTGCGGCGGCGCTGCATGGCAACCTCGAAGCCCTCAATGCCTGTGTCGAATGTTGCGACCGCCATGCCGGTGAGGGCAAGACCGCACTGGTCTGGGAAGACCGCGAGGGCAACAGCGAGCGGTTGAGCTTCGACCAGTTGCAGGCACTGGCTGCCCGTTTCGCCAATGTGCTCGAAGCGCAAGGCGTGGGTGCGGGTGACCGGGTTGCCGGCCTGATGCCGCGTACCCCCGAGCTGCTGGTCACCATCCTCGCCACCTGGCGTCTCGGCGCGGTGTACCAGCCACTGTTCACCGCGTTCGGCCCCAAGGCCATCGAACATCGCCTGGAGCAGTCCCACGCCCGGGTGGTCGTTACCGACAGCCACAACCGCGCCAAGCTGGACGATGTGCACGCCTGCCCGACCATCATCACCGTCAATGCCCGCAATGGCGAGCTGGACTTCCAGCAGTGCCTGGACAAAGCCGCAGACAAATGCGAGCCGGTCATGCGCTCGGGCAACGACCCGTTCCTGCTGATGTTCACCTCCGGCACCACCGGCCCGGCCAAGCCACTGGAAGTGCCGCTGCGTGCCATCGTCGCGTTCCAGGGCTACATGCGCGATGCCATCGACCTGCGCCCCGAGGACAACTTCTGGAACCTGGCCGACCCGGGCTGGGCCTATGGCCTGTATTACGCGGTCACCGGCCCGCTGTCGCTGGGCCATGCCACCACCTTCTACGATGGCCCGTTCAGTGTTGAAAGCTGCGCACGGGTGATCGACAAGCTGGGCATCACCAACCTGGCCGGCTCGCCCACCGCGTACCGCCTGCTGATTGCCGCCGGGGATGACTTCTCGGCACCGATCAAGGGCCGCCTGCGGGTGGTCAGCAGTGCCGGCGAACCGCTCAACCCGGAAGTGATCCGCTGGTTCGCCGACGAACTGGGCGTGACCATCCATGACCACTACGGGCAGACCGAACTGGGCATGGTGCTGTGCAACCACCATGGCCTGCAGCACCCGGTACACCTCGGCTCGGCCGGCTTCGCCATCCCCGGCCACCGCATCGTGGTGCTGGACGAGCAGGGCAACGAACTGCCCGCCGGCCAGCCGGGCATCCTCGCGGTCGACCGCGAGCAGTCGCCGCTGTGCTGGTTCGCGGGCTACCACGGCCTGCCGACCAAAGCCTTCGTCGGCAAGTACTACCTCAGTGGCGACACCGTCGAACTGAACCAGGACGGCAGCATCAGCTTCGTCGGCCGCAGCGACGATGTGATCACCACCTCCGGCTACCGGGTCGGCCCGTTCGACGTCGAGAGCGCACTGATCGAGCACGCAGCGGTAATCGAAGCGGCGGTGATTGGCAAACCGGACCCGGAACGTACCGAGCTGATCAAGGCCTTCGTGGTGTTGGCAAGCGGTTACCAGGGCAACGCCGAGCTTGAAGAGGCTTTGCGCCAGCACGTGCGCCAGCGCCTGTACGCCCATGCCTACCCAAGGGAAATCGAATTCGTCAGCGAGCTGCCCAAGACCCCGAGCGGCAAGCTGCAACGCTTCATCCTGCGCAACCAGGAAGTCGCCAAACAACAAGCGCAACAGGCCACCCCTGCCAGCGCCTGAAAGGAACCGATCATGCAGATAGCCAACAAACACTTCATCGTCAGCGGCGCCGCCTCCGGGCTGGGCGCTGCCACCGCGCAGATGCTGGTCGAGGCCGGCGCCAAGGTCATGCTGGTCGACCTCAATGCCCAGGCCGTAGAAGCCAAGGCCCGTGAACTGGGTGACAATGCCCGCTTCGCGGTAGCCGACATCAGTGACGAGCAGGCCGCCCAGGCGGCGGTTGATGCGGCCGTCAGCGCCTTTGGCAGCCTGCACGGGCTGGTCAACTGCGCCGGCATCGTCGGTGCTGAGAAAGTGCTGGGCAAACAGGGCCCGCATGGCCTTGCCAGCTTTGCCAAGGTCATCAACGTCAACCTGATCGGCAGCTTCAACCTGCTGCGCCTGGCCGCCGCGGCCATGGCCGAAGGGGCTGCCGATGAGGGGGGCGAGCGCGGGGTGATCATCAACACCGCCTCCATCGCCGCCTATGACGGCCAGATCGGCCAGGCGGCCTACGCTGCTTCCAAGGGCGCCATCGCCAGCCTGACCCTGCCGACCGCCCGCGAACTGGCGCGCTTCGGCATCCGTGTGATGACCATCGCCCCGGGCATCTTCGAAACGCCGATGATGGCCGGCATGACCGAGGAAGTACGCGCCTCGCTGGCCGCCGGCGTGCCATTCCCTCCGCGCCTGGGTCGCCCGCAGGAGTACGCCGCGCTGGCCCGCCACATCATCGAGAACAGCATGCTCAACGGCGAGGTGATCCGCCTCGACGGCGCACTGCGCATGGCTGCCAAGTAAGGAGAGCGAACATGACCCTCGCCAATGACCCGATCGTTATCGTCAGCGCCGTGCGCACGCCCATGGGCGGCCTGCAGGGCGACCTCAAGAGCCTGACCGCGCCGCAGCTGGGCAGCGCCGCCATCCGTGGTGCCGTGGAGCGTGCCGGCATCGATGCTGCCAGTGTCGAGCAGGTGCTGTTCGGCTGCGTGCTGCCGGCTGGCCAGGGCCAGGCACCGGCGCGCCAGGCCGCGCTGGGCGCCGGGCTGGACAAACACACCACCTGCACCACCTTGAACAAGATGTGCGGTTCGGGCATGCAGGCGGCGATCATGGCCCATGACCTGCTGCTGGCCGGTACCGCCGATGTGGTGGTGGCCGGTGGCATGGAAAGCATGACCAATGCGCCGTACCTGCTGGACAAGGCCCGTGGCGGTTACCGCATGGGCCACGGCAGGATCATCGACCACATGTTCATGGACGGCCTGGAAGACGCCTACGACAAGGGCCGCCTGATGGGTACCTTTGCCGAAGACTGCGCCCAGGCCAATGCCTTCAGCCGCGAAGCCCAGGACCAGTTCGCCATCGCCTCGCTGACCCGCGCCCAGGACGCTATCAAGAGTGGTCGCTTTGCTGCCGAGATCGTGCCGGTCGAGGTTACCGAGGGCAAGGAGAAGCGCGTCATCAAGGATGACGAACAACCGCCCAAGGCGCGCCTGGACAAGATCCCGCAGCTCAAGCCGGCCTTCCGCGAAGGCGGCACGGTGACCGCCGCCAACTCCAGCTCGATTTCCGACGGCGCTGCGGCGCTGGTGCTGATGCGCCGCTCCGAAGCCGACAAGCGCGGCCTCAAGCCGCTGGCGGTGATCCACGGCCACGCCGCTTTTGCCGACACCCCGGCACTGTTCCCTACCGCGCCGATCGGTGCCATCGACAAGCTGATGAAACGCACTGGCTGGAACCTGGCCGAGGTCGACCTGTTCGAGATCAACGAGGCTTTCGCCGTGGTCACCCTGGCGGCCATGAAGCACCTCGACCTGCCGCACGACAAGGTCAATATCCATGGCGGCGCCTGCGCCCTCGGCCACCCGATCGGCGCTTCCGGCGCGCGCATCCTGGTGACCCTGCTGTCGGCCCTGCGCCAGAACAACCTGCGCCGTGGCGTGGCGGCCATCTGCATCGGCGGTGGCGAGGCCACGGCCATGGCTGTCGAATGCCTGTACTGAGGTGAATCATGCTGGTAACTGACGAGCAACAACAGATCGCCGACGCGGTACGCGCCTTTGCCCAGGAGCGCCTGAAACCGTTTGCCGAGCAATGGGACAAGGAACACCGCTTCCCCAAGGAGGCCATCGACGAGATGGCCGAGCTGGGCCTGTTCGGCATGCTGGTGCCGGAGCAGTGGGGCGGCAGCGACACCGGCTACGTGGCCTATGCCATGGCCCTGGAGGAAATCGCCGCCGGTGACGGCGCCTGCTCGACCATCATGAGCGTGCACAACTCGGTGGGCTGTGTGCCGATCCTGCGTTTTGGCAGCGAGCAGCAGAAAGAACAGTTCCTCACCCCGTTGGCCAGCGGTGCGATGCTCGGCGCCTTCGCCCTGACCGAACCGCAGGCAGGCTCCGACGCCAGCAGCCTGAAGACCCGTGCACGTCTGGATGGCGACCACTACGTGCTCAATGGCAGCAAGCAGTTCATCACCTCCGGGCAGAACGCCGGGGTGGTGATCGTGTTCGCCGTGACCGACCCGGACGCCGGCAAACGCGGGATCACTGCTTTCATCGTGCCCACCGATTCGCCGGGCTACCAGGTGGCGCGGGTCGAGGACAAGCTCGGCCAGCACGCCTCCGACACCTGCCAGATCGTTTTCGACAATGTGCGCGTGCCGGTGGCCAACCGCCTGGGCGCCGAAGGCGAGGGCTACAAGATTGCCCTGGCCAACCTCGAAGGCGGCCGTATCGGCATCGCCTCGCAGGCGGTGGGCATGGCCCGCGCGGCGTTCGAAGTGGCGCGTGACTACGCCAACGAGCGGCAGAGCTTCGGCAAGGCGCTGATCGAGCACCAGGCGGTGGCCTTCCGCCTGGCCGACATGGCGACGAAGATTGCCGTGGCCCGGCAGATGGTGCTGCACGCTGCCGCGCTGCGCGATGCCGGGCGCCCGGCGCTTGTGGAAGCGTCGATGGCCAAGCTGTTTGCCTCGGAAATGGCCGAAAAGGTCTGTTCGGATGCCTTGCAGACCCTGGGCGGTTATGGCTATCTGAGCGACTTCCCGCTGGAGCGGATCTACCGCGACGTTCGGGTTTGCCAGATCTACGAAGGCACCAGCGACATTCAGCGCATGGTCATTGCGCGCAATCTTTGAAGGAGCAGACTGCATGGCATTCGAAACCATCCTGTTGGATATCCACGGCAAGGTCGGCCTGATCACCCTCAACCGCCCGCAGGCGCTGAACGCGCTGAACGCGCAGATCGTCGGCGAGATCAACCAGGCCCTGGACCAGCTCGAGCGCGATCCGAACATCGGCTGCGTGGTGCTGACCGGTTCCGCCAAGGCCTTTGCCGCTGGTGCCGACATCAAGGAAATGGCCGAGCTGCAATACCCGCAAATCTACGTTGACGACCTGTTCAGCGATTCCGACCGCATTGCCAACCGGCGCAAGCCGATCATTGCCGCGGTATCCGGTTTTGCCCTGGGCGGTGGCTGCGAGCTGGCGATGATGTGTGACTTCATCCTGGCGGCGGACAATGCCAGGTTCGGCCAGCCGGAAATCAACCTTGGCGTGCTGCCGGGCATGGGCGGCACCCAGCGCCTGACCCGCGCGGTGGGCAAGGCCAAGGCCATGGAACTTTGCCTGACCGGTCGCCTGATGGGGGCTGAGGAAGCGGAGCGTGCCGGGCTGGTGGCGCGTATCGTGCCGCAGGCGGAGCTGGTGGAAGAGGCGCTGAAGGTGGCCGCGACCATTGCCAGCAAGTCGATTCCGGTGAGCATGATGGTCAAGGAGAGCGTCAACCGTGCGTTCGAAGTCACCCTCAGCGAAGGTGTGCGCTTCGAGCGGCGGGTGTTCCATGCGGCGTTTGCTACCGAAGACCAGAAAGAGGGGATGGCTGCGTTCATTGCCAAGCGCGAGGCGCAGTTCAAGGACCGCTGATTGGAATCGGCGTAGCTGTTGCCGTTGCTTTTGCTTTTGCTTCTAAGCGCACGGTAGCTCAGGCGCCGCCGATTGCGACTTCAGGAGGCCGAGCGAAGGGACTGCGGAGGGAGGTGACGGGCATGGATGCCCGTCAAGCGCTGAGGCCCCATGGATGGGGCCTGCAGCGCGTACTCCCGGGAGCAGGCCCGTAGCGA